>NZ_JAOCLC010000025.1:0-65033 GCF_029845105.1 Stenotrophomonas sp. GD03654
CCACCGGCGGCCATGACCGATGGCCTTGGCAGCCCCGGCCGCACGGGCCTACCATCGGTTTTTTGCCGTCCTGCGGAGACCCCGATGAAACTGCGTCATGCCCTGCTGCCACTGAGCCTGCTGGCCGCCCTGCCCAGCGTTGCTGCTGCCCGTGGCCTGGAAGTCCGCGACATGGTGGCCATGGACCGCGTCTCCGCACCGGTGCTGACCGCTGACGGCGGCACCGTGGTGTTCGCCAAGCGCAGCGTGGACGCCAACCTGAAGGCCTCCACCGCGCTGTTCGCGCGCAACCTGCGTACCCGCGATGCGGCCCCGCCGAAGCAGATCACCCCGGCCGGCTGGAACGTCAATTCTGCTTCGCTGTCGGCCGATGGTCAGACCGTGTACTTCCTCAGCGCCAAGAACGGCAGCCAGCAGCTGTACGCGCAGCCGATCAGCGGCGGCACCCCGCGCCAGCTGACCGATTTCCCGGTGGACGTGGACAGCTACCACGTGTCGCCGCAGGACGACCGTGTGCTGTTCAGTGCCGGCGTGTTCCAGGCCTGTGCCTCGGACCTGGCCTGCACCGAGAAGAAGCTGAAGGACGTTGCCGGCGCCAAGGCCAGCGGCAAGGTCTTCGATTCGCTGTTCGTGCGCCACTGGGATACCTGGAACGACGGCCGTCGCAACACCCTGTTCGTCGCCCCGCTGCCGGCGGCCAAGGCCGGTGCGGTCAAGGGCGCTTCTGCACTGAGCGCGACCATCGATGGCGATGCACCGTCCAAGCCGTTCGGCGGCAATGATGATTTCGCATGGTCGCCGGATGGCGCCAGCGTGGTCGCCAGCATCCGCGTGGCCGGCAAGCAGGAGCCGTGGTCGACCAACTTCGACCTGTACCGCTTCGACGCTGCGGGCAAGCAGGCGCCGGTCAACCTGACCGCCTCCAACCCGGCCTGGGATGCCGGCCCGGTGTTCAGTGCCGACGGCAAGACCCTGTTCTACCGCGCGATGAAGCGCCCGGGCTTCGAGGCTGACCGCTTCGGCCTGATGGCGATGGACGTTGCCAGCGGCAAGACCCGTGAGATTGCCCCGCAGTGGGATCGTTCGGCCGGCGGCATCACCCTGTCCGCCGACGGCGCCAGCATCTACACCACTGCCGATGACCTCGGCGAACACCCGCTGTTCCAGATCGACGTTGCCAGCGGCAAGGCCACCAAGCTGATCGGCGACGGCAGCGTGACCTCGGTCGATGTGGCCGGCAACAGCGTGGCCATCACCCGCAACAGCCTGAAGAGCAACGACCAGGTGCTGGTCGGCCTGCTGCCGGCTGCGGGCGAAGCCATCGGCGAACTGCGCGCGCTGACCCCGGCCGCCGGTGACGTGCTGAAGGACGTCAACTTCGGCGACTTCGAACAGTTCGAGTTCAAGGGCTGGAACAACGACACCGTGCGTGGCTACGTGGTCAAGCCGCACAACTACCAGGAAGGCAAGTCGTACCCGGTCGCGTTCCTGATCCACGGCGGCCCGCAGGGCAGCTTCGGCAATGGCTGGAGCTATCGCTGGAACCCGCAGACCTATGCGGGCCAGGGCTACGCCGTGGTGATGATCGACTTCCACGGCTCCACCGGCTACGGCCAGGCGTTCACCGATGCGATCAGCCAGCACTGGGGCGACCGCCCGCTGGAAGACCTGCAGAAGGGCTGGGACGCAGCGCTGAAGAAGTACTCCTTCCTCAACGGTGACAAGGCCTGTGCGCTGGGCGCCAGCTACGGCGGCTTCATGGTCAACTGGATCGCCGGCAACTGGAACAGCCCGTTCAAGTGCCTGGTCAACCATGACGGCGTGTTCGACCAGCGCATGATGGGCTACGCCACCGAAGAACTGTGGTTCACCGAGTGGGAGCAGGGCGGTACCCCGTACCAGAAGGCTGCGAACTACGAGAAGTTCAACCCGGTCAACCACGTCGCCGACTGGAAGAAGCCGATCCTGGTCATCCATGGCCAGCAGGACTTCCGCATTCCGGTCGAACAGGGCCTGGCCGCGTTCACCGCTGCCCAGCGCCAGGGCATCGAATCGAAGTTCCTGTACTTCCCGGATGAAAACCACTGGGTGCTGAAGCCGAACAACAGCATCCTGTGGCATGACACCGTCAACGCCTGGCTGAAGCAGCACATCGGCAACTGATGACTGCAGCGCCGCCCTCCGGGGCGGCGCTTTTGTCTCCGCCGGTGGGTGCCGACCGTTGGTCGGCACACCTTCCACCAACAGCAGCCGAGCATGGCTCGGCTCTACACGAGCACCTGCATGATCCAGAACGACATCGTCGTCTTCGGTTTGATCGCCGCCACGCTTGGCGCCGTGTTCTGGACCGCCTCGCGCGAGCAGGGCCTGTGGAAGCGCTTCTATACCTTCGTCCCAGCGCTGCTGCTGTGCTACCTGATTCCCGGCATCTACAACACCGTCGGCCTCATCGACGGGCAGAACACCAAGCTCTACAACCCGATCGCGCGCGACATCCTGCTGCCGGCGGCGCTGATCCTGCTGACCCTGGCAGTGGACATCAAGGGCATCCTGCGGCTCGGCCCGAAGCTGGTGCTGATGTATCTGGGCGCTTCGGCCAGCATCATGCTCGGTGCGGTGGTGGCGTTCCTGGTGATGCGCGCGATCCATCCCGACACCGTGGCCGGTGACACCTGGGCCGGCATGGCCGCACTGGCCGGCAGCTGGATCGGCGGTGGCGCCAACATGCTGGCGATGCGCGAAGTGTTCGACGTCAATGCGACCACCTTCGGTCAGTTCGCGGTGGTCGATGTCGGCGTGGGCTATGTGTGGATGGCCGCGCTGATCTTCCTGGCAGGACGTGCGGCGAAGATCGATGCACGCAGTGGCGCTGATACCTCGGCCATTGATGAACTGAAGGAGCGCATCGCGCGATTCCAGGCCGAGCACGAGCGTATTCCCAGCCTGACCGACCTGATGCTGATTGTGGCGGTCGCCTTCGGCGGTGTTGGTCTGGCGCATGCGATCGGTGCACCGCTGGCAGCGTGGTTCAAGGCCAATGTCGGCTGGGCCTCGCAGTTCAGCCTGGATGCGCCGTTTGTGTGGGTGGTGGTGCTGTCGACCACGCTGGGCCTGAGCCTGAGCTTCACCCGTGCACGCAATCTCGAAGGCGCGGGCGCATCGCGGCTGGGCTCGCTGCTGCTGTATTTCCTGATTGCCTGCATCGGCATGCAGATGGATCTGCTGGCGTTGCTGGATCGCCCATGGCTGTTCCTGCTCGGCCTGATCTGGATCGCCGTGCACATCGCGCTGCTGTGGTGCCTGGGCAAGCTGCTGAAGGTGCCGTTCTTCTACTTCGCCATCGGTTCGCAGTCGAACATCGGTGGCCCGGCTTCGGCACCGGTGGTGGCCGCGGCGTTCCATCCGGCCCTGGCGCCGGTGGGCGTGCTGCTGGGCACGATGGGCTATGCCACCGGCACGTACCTGGCCTATATCGTCGGTATCACCCTGCGCGCGCTGGCCGGGCAGGGATGATCCTGTAGGGCCGAGCCCATGCTCGGCTGCTCTTCGTCGTCACCTGCACGAATACAAAAGCAGCCGAGCATGGGCTCGGCTCTACAGTAGATCCACGCCACGCGTGTGCGCTTTACGCCACCGGCAATCCGCGTTCGATCAGCCACGCCTTCGCGTCTTCGGCGTCCTGTTCGAACCACGCCTGGGTAGACCCCAGCCGATACGTATACCCCCAGGCATCCATGTCGGCCATCAAACGCGCACTGCCGACACCAGGCAGCTGCCCGGCCAGCACGATCTGCAGGTAGCAGGTGGCATCTTCCTCGGCAACCGAGTCGGTGGCGTCGGTGTGCACCTGCGCACGTCGCTCCGGCGGCAGCACGATCAGGTGGCAGGCTTCGTGCAGCATCGAGTGCACCGGCGTGTCATCGCGCACGTAGACGTTGCTGGCGATGATGCCGGCCTCGGGTTCGCCCCAGTAGCTGCCGGGAATCGGTTCACCGGCCGCCACGTGGTGCAGCCGCAGGCCATGCGCGGCGAGCAGGCACTGCGCATCGGCGAAGGCGATATCGCCCACGCAGGTGATGTCCACGGCGGTTGTCGTATCGGTCATGCGGGTCGGGCAGCCCCGCCCATGCAGGCACGGGCGGGGCAGGAGATCAGGGTTTGTCCGGGCCTTCAGGCAGCGCCACGGAGATGTCCAGCACATCGTGCTGGCCATCCTTCACCAGGTCGACCTTCACTGCATCGACGTCGATGTTCACGTACTTCTTGATCACTTCCAGCAGCTCGCGCTGCAGCAGCGGCAGGTAATCGGGGCCGCCGCGGTTGCTGCGTTCCTGCGCGATGATGATCTGCAGGCGGTTCTTGGCGGTTTCGGCGGTGGTCTTCTTCGCTTTGAGGAAATCAAACAGGCCCATGCTTACCCTCCGAACAGCTTGCTGAAGAAGCCCTTCTTCTCGACGTTGGTGAAGCGCATCGGGCGTTCTTCGCCGAGGATGCGCGCGACGGCGTCGTCGTAGGCCTGGCCGGCAGCGGACTCGACATCCAGGATGACCGGCTCGCCCTTGTTGGAGGCGTTGAGCACGTCACCCGACTCGGGGATCACGCCGATCGCCTTCAGGCCGAGCACTTCCTCGACGTCGGCGATGCTGAGCATCTCACCGCTTTCCACGCGCACCGGGGTGTAGCGGGTCAGCAGCAGGAAGGCCGGCACGTCCTGGCCGGACTCGGCCTTGTGGGTCTTCGAATCGAGCAGGCCGATGATGCGGTCCGAGTCGCGCACCGACGACACTTCCGGGTTCACCACCACCACGGCGCGGTCGGCGAAGTACATCGCCAGGAAGGCGCCCTTCTCGATGCCGGCCGGTGAGTCGCAGATGATGTAATCGAAGCCGTCGGCGGCCAGATCCTTCAGGACCTTGCCCACGCCTTCCTGGGTCAGTGCGTCCTTGTCGCGGGTCTGCGAGGCGGCCAGCACGTACAGGTTCTCGAAGCGCTTGTCCTTGATCAGGGCCTGCTTGAGGGTCGCTTCGCCGTGCACGACGTTGACGAAGTCGTACACCACACGGCGTTCGCAGCCCATGATCAGATCGAGGTTGCGCAGGCCGACGTCGAAGTCGATCACCGCAACCTTCTTGCCGCGCCGTGCCAGGCCGCAGGCCAGGCTCGCGCTGGAAGTGGTCTTGCCGACGCCGCCCTTGCCGGAGGTGACTACGATGATTTCAGCCAAAGGACTTCTCCTGATGATTCTGTTTGGGTGCTGCGTCAGTCCAGCGCAGCGATCTTGATCTGGTCCTGTTCCAGCCACACCTGAACGGCCTTGCCGCGCAGGGAGTCCGGGACATCGTCCAGTACCTTGTAGTGGCCAGCAATGGCGACCAGTTCCGCATGGAAATCACGACAGAAGATGCGTGCCGCGGTGTTGCCCTGGGCCCCTGCCAGCGCGCGGCCGCGCAGGGTGCCGTAGATATGGATGCTGCCATCGGCGATGACCTCGGCGCCGGCGCCGACGGTGGCCATCACGGTCAGGTC
Organism: Stenotrophomonas sp. GD03654; assembly: GCF_029845105.1. NCBI lineage: Bacteria > Pseudomonadati > Pseudomonadota > Gammaproteobacteria > Lysobacterales > Lysobacteraceae > Stenotrophomonas > Stenotrophomonas sp. GD03654. The sequence goes on from NZ_JAOCLC010000025.1 coordinate 5,527, forward strand.
GCAGTTCTCAGCGTACAGCTGCTGGCCCGAACGCACGTTGCCCAGCTGCATGCGGCCCGGCTGCGGTGCAGCGGCGTCGGCCGCCTTGGCCACCGGCGTGGCGGGCGCCGGCTTCGGCTCGGCACGCACCGCGCGGCGCGGTTCCGGCGCGGGCGGCGGCGGGGCCGGTTCGGCCTCCGCACGCTCGTACTGCGCACGGAACTTGGCCAGCAAAGGCAGGCCGAGCTGCTGCGAGAGCAGGTCGACCGCACTGGTGCCGTAGGCCAGTGCCACCGGCAACACACCGGCGTTGCGCAGGCCATCAACCAGCGCCTGCGCGGTGGCCACGTCCGGCACCTGGCTCAGGCCGCCGAAGTCGAGGATCACCGCAGCGCGGCCGAACAGCTTCGGTGCACGGGTGACGCGCTCGCGCATTTCCTGCACGAGGCGCTCGACATCGAGGGTACGGATGCGCAGGTTGGCGATGCCCACCTGGCCGATCTTCAGTTCACCGGCCTGTTCGTAATCGAAATTCACCGCCACGCTCAGGTCCCCGTCGGCCGCTGTGCCTGCGCCGGCAGCTGCCGGGCACGTGTCCATGCCACATCCGGCAGCTTGCCGCCGTAGGTCTCCTGGACCCATGGGTAGCTGCACAGTTCCTTGGCCAGCATGCTGGCGCGCACATCGACCTGGGCCATGGTGTTCTGGCCCAGCTCGCGGAAGCCGAAGCTGCCGTGGAAGAGCAGGGCGGCATCGGCGCCATGGTCGAGGAAGACCTCGCAGGTCATCTGCGGGTAGCGCAGCTCGGCGAAGCTCTGCGCGTCGGCATAGAACGCACGGCCGACGCCACCGCCGCGACGGCGACTGGCGACCACGATGCGGTCGATGTAGAAGAACGGGGTGTCCAGCTGCTGCTTGAACCAGGCGAAATTGCTGCTGTCGTGCTGGCTGTCGCTGCCGAAGCCGATCAGGAATCCGGCCAGGTTGCCGTCGCGCTCGGCGACGCGGAAATACTCAGCGGTTTCGTAGAACAGGCGCAGACGGGCCGCATCCAGGGGAAGGATGGCCAGGCCAGCGTTGTTGTTCAAAGCCAGGACGGAATCGAGCTCGTGCTCGCGCACGTCGCGGATGACAATCGACATTGTGACTCCGTGGGGTAACGCGGTTGGTCCATCAAGGGACCCTGCGCACGATTATTGCATGCCCGGGGTGGGCTGCGGCATGAACAGGCGACCGGGCAGGCATGACTTCCGTGGGGTGCGGTACGCAGGCGCGGCCCGTAGAGTGCTGGCATGTTGGGAGTCCTCAGCCATACCCGTGTCCTCCGCCTGGCCGGCCTGTTCACCTGGGTCATGGTCGGCCTGCCGTTGGCATACTCGCAGTTCGAGAACCTGCACAGCCGCAACGACATGGGCGGCTGGGCGATCCTGCTGTTCGTCGCCTACCTGTCCTTCGGCACCGCCTATTACTGGCTGACCCGCATCCTGCGCAGCGACAGCCACACCAGCTGGCTGGACCGTGGCCTGTTGCTGCTGCTGACGATCTCTGCGCTGGGGGTCAGTTTCCTGAGCGGCTCGGGCCTGGGCAGCATCCTGATGATGGTCGCCGCCGGAGTCATCCCGTGGATGCTGTCGGTACGGCTGGGCGTACTGTGGCTGCTGGTCAGCCAGCTGGCGGTGGCGCCGGTCTACTACATGCTGCTGCGCTTCCCGCTGTTCGAAGCGGTGATGCAGTCGCTGCTGTATGGCGGCTTCTCCATGTTCATCTTCGTGACCAGCCTGGTCGCCCGCCAGCAGACCGAGGCCCGCGATGAGCAGCGCCGGCTCAATTCGGAACTGCGCGCCACCCGCGCCCTGCTGGCCGAGAGCGCCCGGGTCAACGAGCGCACCCGTATCTCGCGCGAGCTGCATGATCTGCTGGGCCATCAGCTGACCGCGCTGACCCTGAACCTGGAAGTGGCCGGGCATCTGGCCGAGGGCCAGGCGTTGGAGCATGTGAAGCGATCCCACGCGTTGGCCAAGCTGCTGCTGGGCAATGTGCGCGAGGTCGTCAGCCAGCTGCGCGAGACCGGTGCCATCGATCTGGCTGCGGCCCTGCGCCCGTTGACCGAGAACGTGCCCTCGCTGGACATCCAGCTGGAGATCGAGGATCCGCTGAACGTGGAGGATCCGCAGCGGGCCCACGTGCTGCTGCGCTGCACCCAGGAAATCATCACCAACGCAGTACGCCACGCCGGTGCGCGCCACCTGTGGATCAAGGTGTACCGTGAAGCCCCCGACCGGGTGGTGGTCGAGGCCCGCGACGACGGCGTCGGCGCGGATATGGTCAATGTGGGCAATGGCTTGCGCGGCATGCGCGAGCGCCTGCAACAATGTGGTGGCCAGCTGCAGATCGAGACCCGTCCCGGCGAAGGCTTCCGGCTGCGGGCGACGGTGCCGGCAACGGTGCTGGTGGCCGCCCTTACCAAGGTTCCTGAAGGAGTGCGTTGATGATTCGCGTCTGCCTGGTCGACGACCAAACCCTGGTGCGGCAGGGAATCCGCTCCCTGCTGGCGCTCGACGACGGTATCGAGGTGGTGGCCGAGGCCGGCGATGGCCGGCAGGCGGTCGAGCTGATACCGCAGGTGCGTCCGGACGTGGTCCTGATGGACATGCGCATGCCGGTGATGTCCGGCCTGGAGGCGCTGCAGATGCTGTCGCGCCAGGAGCAGCTGCCGCCGACCATCATCCTCACCACCTTCGATGACGACCAGCTTGTGCTGGCCGGGCTCAAGGCCGGTGCCAAGGGCTATCTGCTCAAGGACGTGACCCTGGCGCAGCTGGTCGGTGCCATCCGCACCGTGGCCGACGGCGGCTCACTGGTGCAGCCGGCCGTGACCCAGCGCCTGCTGTCCGGCCTGGAGCACATGCGCAACGAGTTCGTCAGCCTGGACCGTCCGGACCCGCTGACCGACCGTGAGACCGAGATCCTGCGGCTGATGGCCAGTGGCTTCTCCAACAAGGAGATCGCCAATTCGCTGGGTGTCGCCGAAGGGACCATCAAGAACCACGTGTCCAACATCCTCTCCAAGCTGGGCGTGCGCGACCGTACGCGCGCCGTACTGAAGGCGTTCGAACTCCAGCTGGTCTGAGAAAAATCGTTCTGGTACAAAGACTTGGGCGAGGGTCAGAGGTTGCGGCCGAGGTTGCCCCCTACTGGCCGGTAGCCGTATGCGTTACCCTTCGAATTCTTTGTCCATACAAATACGCAGCCGGCAGGGAAACCGGTGCGCCAATCCCGATAAACAATGCCCGCGAAGCCTGCTAGGATTGGCGCTTCGCTTCAATCAACCCGGCCGTGGGATCGGCCCCGGAGACTCTCTGAATGACCCGTATTATCGAGTTCCTGATCGCCTTGGGGATCGTGGCTGGCCTGTTCGTCATCATTGGCGTATGTCTGCCGGGCGAGCGTCACATCACCGAAAGCATCGAGACCAACCGCAAGATGACGATCGTGTACGACACGGTCAGCAGTCTGCGCCGCTTCAAGGACTGGAACCCGCTGGTACTGCGCGATCCCGCCGTTGAACTGAAGCTGTCCGGCCCGGCCTCCGGCGTCGGTGCCACCCTCGACTTCACTTCCAAGGACCTGGGCACCGGTTCCTGGAAGATCACCGAAGCCGAAGAGAACAAGCGTGTTGCCATCGCCATCGAAGACGCCACCAAGGGTCACGACAAGATCAGCACCTTCACCCTGGAGCCGACTGGCAAGGGTGGCCGCAACGTCAAGATCACCCAGGACTACTCGGTGAAGTACGGCTTCGACCTGTTCGGTCGTTACGCCGGCCTGTATGTCAGCCGCCAGATCGGCGACGACATCAAGATGGGTCTGTCGCGTATGGCCAACATGCTGGCCAGCGTCCCGAACGTCGACTACCGCACCCCGGAAGCCCCGCTGACCGACCTGGCCATCGTCGATGTGCCGGCTGAAGACCTGCTGGTCGTCAACGCCGGTAACGTGGACCGCGGTCAGGACACGATCACCAAGTCGATCAAGGACAACCAGGAGTGGATCAAGCGCGTGATGGAGGCCAATGGCCTTGAAGCCGCCGGTCCGTTCCGCATCATCACCACCGACTTCGGTCAGGAGAAGTACGCCTTCGACATCGCCCAGCCGGTGAAGAAGAAGGGTGCTGAAGGTGCCACCGCTGAAGAGCTGACCGTCAAGATCGACGGCGGCGCTCCGGTCAAGTACGTGCACGTGGCTCCGCACCGTTCGGCGCATGCGGCCTACACCGGCCACATGGCGGGTCTGGACGTGGCCCGCAACGGCCTGCGCGCCTGGGCCGTGACCTCGGGCAACGAAGTCATCGACCGTCCGTACGAGTCCTGGAAGGACGGCATCGACAAGTCGTTCACTCCGGAAGGTACCTACGACATCTACTGGGCCGTCAAGTAAGCCTCGGCTGACCCATGTAGTGTTGGACACGAAAACGCGCCGCTCATTGCGGCGCGTTTTTTTTGATCTGGCGCCCGGCAAGGGGCGCTGCGCAAGGAGCCCACATGTTCAATCTGGAACGTCGCGCACGTAAGCCTTCGCTGCTGGCCTGCCTGGGGGCATTGCTGGCCGCTGCCTCGATCGGCCTGTCTGCCTACGCCTCGCACGGTGTGACCGACCCGCTGGCGCAGCAGCATCTGAACATGGCGGCGCTGTACGCGTTCGCACACGGTGCGGTGCTGGTAGCGCTTGGCCCGCGCGCGCAGGGCGCGATCGCGCATCTGGCGCTGTATGTGCTGCTGCTGGGCGTGCTGTTGTTCTCTGGCAGCCTGGTGGGCGGCGCGCTGTGGCAGTGGCCGACGCGGATGGCGCCGATCGGCGGCACCAGCATGATGGCCGGATGGGTGTTGCTGGCGATCAATGCGTTGAGGCGGTAACTGAGTCGACATTGTCGCTTCAATCCATGCTGATGCGATCTGCAGCGTTCAGGGGCGTTACTTTTCTTTTCGCGCGAAAAGAAAAGTAACCAAAAGAAACGCGCCGCCGGCCGCGAGCCGATGCTGCGCATCGGTACCCTGTGCTCCTCGGTCCGCCGAGGGACGGTGCGGGAACTCGCTGCGCTCAGACACCCGCACCTCTTCGCCCTCGCCGGACCTGCGGTGCTCGGCTCGCTTGAAGGCGGACCCAACAGCTGCACGCTGATTCGTTGTAGAGGCTTCGAGCGAAGCGACCCGCTTTTGTCTTTGCTCTCTTGTTCCATTCCGTGGCGGACGCACACGGAAACTGTCAGAGGCCGGGCGGGTAGGCTGGGCAGGGGTATCCGCGCCATGGATGGCGCGGCTAAGCCTCCAGGGACGGATTCACGGCGTCCCCTGCCCAGCCTACCCGTCCGGACAGCTCCATGAATTTCGCATTGCTTTCGCAACGAGGGGCTCAGCCGTTGGCCGGTTTCCAGCACCAGTGCCAGGGTTCGTAGACGATGCCGTGCGGATTGTCGCGCGGGTAGCTCAGCTGGAAGCCATGCCCGCCCGCATGTGCCTGCAGCCACGCGAACGCGTCGGTGGCTTCGAACGTCTCTTCGGCGGGAGCATCGCCGGGGGTGCCAATGTCCAGCGCGTGGCCGCTGTGGTGTTCGCTGAAACCCGGGGCGGCATTGACCTTCAGGATCTCCGCCACGCTCAGGCCGCGCGCCAGTTTCCGTTCAAAGATGCCCAGCTGGTAGGCATGGCTGCGGAAGCCGGAGATCGCGTCCAACGCAATGCCATCGCGTGCCGCGTGCAGTCGCATCCGTCGCCAGCCCTGCGCGGCGCCACGGCGCAGCCATAGCGGCCGGGCGAAGCGGTCGCGGCCGGCAAAATGCAGCAGGCACGGTTCGGGCTCCAGCGGCAGGCCGCTGTCGTCGGCGTAGCGCTGCGGGTCCAGGCCGAGCTGCTGCAGGCGCTGCTGCAGCCCGGCCAGCGGAAGCCATTGTTCTTCCAGCGCAGCGCCAACCGGGCGCGCCGCCGTGGCGTCGAGCAGTGTCAGTGCGTCCTCGACCCCGGGCTCTCGCGGCAGGCGCGGCACCATCGAATGCACGCCGTGCGGGAGTACGGCCGCCAGATAGCGGCCATCGCGCTTGCGTCGCAGCACCCATCGCGCCCGTGCCAACAGGCGTGCGTCGAGGTTGCTGCGTGCGCGCAGCAGGTGGGCAGGCCACAGTTCGATGGCCTCGGTATTGATCAGCAGGGGCAGGCGTCGTTGCATCGCCTCAGCTTACTGCCGTGGTGCCGGTGCGGCCACCTTGCGTAGTGCATCGAGCAGCGACTGCGGCCGGTCCAGACTGAGCAGCAGCGTGCTGCCATCGCTGACCGGCAGGGCGAGAACGCGCGTGCGGTCGGTGACCAGCGCGAAACCCTTGCCGCCGCCCTGCAGGCGGAAGTGGCCGGAATAGAAACCCGGCATTGCATAACCGTTGGTCTTGAAGCGGATGCCATAGCGAGGGTCACGTTGCAGGTCGACCACCTCGGCCTGGTCCAGCCGCAGTTGCGCCACCGGCACGCGCCGTCGGTACATCGTCGAGCGCACGTCCAGCACGTCGCCGGCCAGTTCCACCCGACGGCGGAAGAAGGCTGTGCCCAGTCCGATGCCGAGCAGGGCGATCACCAGCAGGCTCCATGCCGCACTGCCGCCCATCCGGAACCAGGGCGGCGACAGCGTTACTTCGATCCAGGGTGCCGTGGCAGGCGCCTTGTACAGTTGTGCATACAGGCAAGCGACGGAGGCTGCCAGCAATGGCAGCACGACCCACAGCACGCGTAACGGCGAACTCTCGGCCACGTCGAACGGTTTCGGGTCACTGCCGCCCACGGCTCAGGCCTCCTTCTTGAACACCAGCATCACCGGGCGCATCGGCGCCGGGATGATGATGTTGACCAGCTCCCAGCCCAGTTGGCCCTGGCGGCTGAGTTCGGCCTGGACATCCTCAGGCTTCAGCACGCCCATCATGGACGTCTTGACCTCGATCGTCTGGTAGCTCCAGCGCTTGCTCATTCCTTGTCCTCCGGCGATGGCTTGGGTTTTGGCAGGCGTCCTGCCTTGCGCAATGCGTCGCGCAGTACGTATTCGATCTGTGCGTTGAGGCTGCGCAGCTCGTCGTCAGCCCAGCGCTGTGCCGCGGCCAGGACCTCGGCATTGATGCGCAGCGGATAGGCTTTCTTCTCACTCATGAAAACTCCTGGCGGGGCGGTGGGGCGCCCCGTTGCGAGGGTGGTTCAGTACAGGGAGCCGGCGTTGACGATCGGCTGGGTGCCGCGGTCCGAGCACAGCACGGTCAGCAGGTTGCTGACCATGTGCGCCTTGCGTTCCTCGTCCAGCTGCACCACGCCGTTCTTCTGCAGTTCGGCCAGGGCCATCTCGACCATGCCCACCGCACCGGCAACGATGCGCGTGCGCGCGGCGATCACCGCGTTGGCCTGCTGCCGCTGCAGCATCGCCTGGGCGATCTCGGCGGCGTAGGCGAGGTGGCTGATGCGCGCGTCGATCACCTGCACACCGGCATCGGCCAGGCGCTCGGCCAGCTCGTTCTTCAGGTGCTGGGAGATCTCGCTGGCGTGGCTGCGCAGGGCCAGCTGGCCATCCTCGTGCTGGTCGTAGGGGTAGCTGGTGGCCATCGCGCGCAACGCCGATTCGGACTGGATGTGCACGAAGCTCTCGTAATCGTCTACGTTGTAGACCGCCTCGGAGGCATCGACCACCTGCCAGACGATCACCGCGGCGATCTCGATCGGGCTGCCGTCCAGCTCGTTGACCTTCAGCTTGCCGCTCTCGAAGTTGCGCACGCGCTGGCTGACCCGGCGCTTGGCAAAGAAGGGGTTGTTCCAGCGCAGGCCGTTGTCCTTCACGGTGCCCACGTACTTGCCGAACAGGCTCAGCACCGCCGCCTGGTTGGGCTGGATGGTGTACAGGCCGGCCAGGATGAACACGCCCAGCGCCACCAGCAGGGCGCCCAGCAGCATCAGCAGGAGGTTCGGCGAGCCGGCGCTGGCCTTGGCTGCCACGCCCAGTACGAACAGGGCGGCGCCAGCGAGGGCGACGAGCAGGGCGCCGGCCAGCGTGCCGAGGCCGTTGAGGGAAGACAGCGACTTCTCTTTCATGGCGGTACGTCCTTGAGGGTTCGAAATGAAGATATCAAAGTGATATCACTTGTTGACTACCGTTCGTCGGACGCCCTGCCCGGGGTGCCCGGCCAGCTAGAATGCCCCTCCGCCTTCACACCGTTGCTGGAACCGCCATGGCCAAGCTTGGAACTCCGTTGTCCCCCTCCGCCACCCGCGTGCTGCTGCTGGGCTCGGGCGAACTCGGCAAGGAGGTGGCCATCGAGCTGCAGCGGTTGGGCGTGGAGGTGATCGCCGCCGACCGCTATGCCGATGCCCCGGCCATGCAGGTCGCGCACCGCTCGCATGTGATCGACATGCTCGATGCAATGGCGCTGCGTGCGCTGATCGCCCAGGAGCAGCCGCACCTGGTGGTGCCGGAGATCGAGGCCATCCACACCGAAACCCTGGTCCAGCTGGAACAGGAGCAGGGCCTGCGGGTGATCCCGACCGCGCGCGCTGCGCGCCTGACCATGGACCGCGAAGGCATCCGCCGCCTGGCCGCCGAGACCCTGGGCCTGCCGACCTCGCCGTACCGCTTCGTCGATACCGAGGCCGAATACCGTGCTGCCGTGGCCGCCATCGGCCTGCCGTGCGTGGTCAAGCCGGTGATGTCGTCCTCGGGCAAGGGCCAGAGCACCCTGCGCAGCGAAGCAGACATCGCACCGGCGTGGGAGTACGCGCAGACCGGTGGCCGTGCCGGTGCCGGCCGCTGCATCGTCGAAGGTTTCATCGATTTCGATTACGAGATCACCCTGCTGACCGTGCGCCATGCCGGCGGCACCTCGTTCTGCGCGCCGATCGGGCATCTGCAGAAGGATGGCGATTACCGCGAAAGCTGGCAGCCGCAGCCGATGTCGAGTGCTGCGTTGGCGCGTGCCGAAGAGATCTCGCGTGCGATCACCGACGACCTCGGCGGCTGGGGCCTGTTCGGTGTGGAGCTGTTCGTGAAGGGCGACGAAGTATGGTTCAGCGAAGTGTCGCCGCGCCCGCACGACACCGGCCTGGTGACGCTGGTATCGCAGGAGCTGAGCGAGTTCGCGCTGCATGCGCGCGCCATCCTCGGCCTGCCGATCCCGGTGATCCGCCAGAGCGGCCCGTCGGCCTCGTGTGCGTTGCTGGCGCACGGCGAAGGCGTGCCGTACTTCAACAACGTGGCCGCCGCCCTGCAGGTGCCGGATACCGCCGTGCGCCTGTTCGGCAAGCCGAGCGTGCACGGCCATCGCCGCGTGGGTGTGACCCTGTCGCGCGCGGAAACCATCGACGAAGCACGCGCCATCGCGCGTGATGCCGCCGACGCCATCGGCGTCGAGCTGCGCCCTTAAGCCTGCATCTGCTTTTTGCAGAGCCGAGTCCAGGCTCGGCTCTGCAATCGCCGTGGCAGGTACTAGCGTCTACGCCAGGGCAGCACGGTCACATGAATGATGGCCACGATGCCCAGCGTCGAACCATAGAGCCACCAGGTACCAAAGCGGTCGGCGTAGCCCTTCCAGCAGGCAACTGCGGCCGGAATCAGGCCGATCAGCACCAGGGGCAGCAGGGTGAATACCCATCTTTGGCGCATGGCCATCAGCAACGCAATCACCGCAGCAACGCCGGCAATGATCAGCAGATTCTTCTTCAAGTGGGGCTCTCCTTGCCGTTCCGTTGCTGGACTCTAACAAAGGGGCGCCGCCTTCTGTAAAGACGCCTTACGGCTTCACGTCCACCCACACAAGATGGTGGTCGCTGCCGTCGGCGATTTTCGCTTCCGGGCTTTCATTGGCCGGCCAGAAGATGCCGCTGCCCACGTATTCGAAACCGGTCGAGGGCAGTACGTAGTCCAGGCGCATGGTGCCGGACTTCGGGCCGAAATCGCCAGTGGCGTGGAACGGTGCGCCCTTGCGCTCGATGCCCTTGGCCGCATAGGCCAGGCTGGTCTGCTCGCCGCCGACGCTGCGCGGGGTGGGGTAGCGCAGCACGCGGGCGTTCTCGATCAGCTCGACGATCGCCTCATGGCGGCCATCGCCGTCGACCGGGTCGTTGTTGAGGTCGCCGAGGATCACGAAGCGCGCGTCCTGCGCCAGGCCACCGCACTGGCCCTTGTCGTCGCACAGCCACGGCTTGTCACCCTTGGACAGGTACTCCTGCCACAGGCGCAGTTCGTCGTGGTTGCGTGCGGCGTTGCGCTTTTCCGGGCCGTCGAATACCGGTGGCGTCGGGTGCGAGACCAGCGCGTGGACCACGCCGCCCGGGGTCTTCACCGGCACGTCCCAATGCGACTTCGACGACAGGCGCAGCTGCGACCACACATGGTCGTTGTAGAAGCTCTTGCCGGTGCGCGGGTCGACCGGACGGATCGCGCCGGGCATCGCGCTCCACTTCAGCAGCTGGAAGCTGCGCACCTTGGCTTCATCGATCGGGTAGCGCGACAGCACCAGCATGCCGTACTGGCCCGGGTGCAGGCCGTAGCCCCAGGCATCGTTGCCGCGGCTTGCCGCCGCCGGGCTGGGCCACTTCCAGGTAGCGCTTCTGGAACAGGTCGGCGGCGCGATGGGCGTCGTCGAAATCGAATTCGTTCAACAGCACCAGATCCGGACGCACCTGCTGCAGTACCGCGGCGATCTTGCGTGCGTGCTCGCTGTCACCTTCCAGTTCCTTGATCAGGCCACCGGCGTCGTCGGAATACAGCGAGGTGTTGTAGGTGGCCAGGCGCAGCGCAGCGGACGGCTTTTCGGTCATCGCGGGGGACGTGGCGAAGGCAGGGGCGCTGGCGCCGCAGAGCAGGGCCAGGGCGAGGATCAGGGGAGGGCGGCGGGTCATGTTCATGGGCCGTATTGTGCACCCGGCCCGGTGTCAGCGGTTTGTCAGCGCCCGTCCAGATCGTTGTCGAAATCGTGCCAGCGGCGGCCATCGTAGGCTTCCAGCGGATGGAAGCGACGCTTGTAGTCCATCTTCTGGTGGCCACGGATCCAATAGCCCAGGTACACGTGCGGCAGCCCCTCGCGGCGTGCCCATTCGATCTGCTGCAGGATCGCGAAGGTGCCCAGTCCACGTGCGGCGTGGTCCGGGTCGAAGAAGGTGTAGACCGCCGACAGGCCGTGCTCGGTGACGTCGGTCACCGCCACCCCCAGCAGTTGGCTGGGCTGACCGTCGTGGCCGGGCAGGCGCATTTCCATGAAGCGGGTGTGCGACCAGCTGCCGATCAGGAACTGCTCGAATTCGTGCGGGCCATGGTCGTCCATGCCGCCGTTGGCGTGGCGGTGGGTGAGATAACGGTGATACAGCGCGAACAGGTCGTCCCGGGCGGTGGCGGCGGTGATCCGCACCTCGAGGTCGTCATTGCGGGCGGCACAGCGGCGCTGGCTGCGGTCCGGGGCGAAGCGGGCCACCGGGATGCGCACCGCCACGCAGGCCTGGCAGTGCGCGCAGTGCGGCCGGTAGACCAGATCGCCACTGCGGCGGAAGCCCCAGCTCAGTGCCAGCGGGTACAAGCCACCAAGGCGACGATCGTGCGGATCCAGCACCAGGTCGCGTGCCACCCGGTCCGACCAGTACCCGCAGGGGTGCTCGCCGGTCTGGAAAAGCCGCAGTTCGTCGTCTCTGTCGCCATGAATCGCCATGGGCACAGCATAGCCCCAGGTTGTCGCAGTGGCGGCGACTGTCCGCCGGATGAACGGAACCGGCAGCGGCGTCAACCGATCTGGAGCCCGGGCGTTGTTGTCTCCCGAGGGTGAAGTGATCACCCCGACGCTGTTCCCATCCCCAGGAGTGACCCCATGATCCGTACCCCCCTGTTGCTGGCCCTGCTGCTGGGCACCTCTGCTTCCGGAATCGCGCTTGCCGCCGACCCCTCGACCACGCCGGCGCAGCGTCCGGCAAAGCTGGACACCAACGGCGACGGCGTGATCGACCGCAGCGAGGCCGCTGCCCACCCGCGCCTGGCCGCGAAATTCGACGAGCTGGACAAGAACAAGGATGGCAAGCTCTCGCGCGATGAACTGCCTCGCTGGCAGCATGGCCGCCGTGGCCACGGCGGTGAGCGCTGGGCCAAGCTGGACGTCAACAAGGACGGCCGCATCAGCCGCGAGGAAGCCAAGGCCGACCCGCGCCTGGCAGCTCGCTTCGACCAGCTTGATCTGAACAAGGACGGCTACCTGGACAAGGCTGACCGCGAGCTGCGTGTGAAGCAGCGTCGTGATGCCTGGTTCGCTGCCGCCGACACCAACAAGGACGGCCAGCTGAGCAAGGCCGAGTTCGACGCAGCCAAGGGCCCGATGCACGGTGGCCCGCGCCATGGCGGTCCGCGTGATGGCGCTGCGCCGAAGCCGCAGCCGCAGCGCTGAGGGTCAACGCGGTGAAATGACGACAACGCCGGCAGACTGCCGGCGTTGTCCGTTACACGTTTCCGTTGCGCATCAGCGCATATACCACCAGACCGATCACGAATACGTTCGCCCCGATGATGCCGGTGCGCCCGTACACGGATTCGTATTTCCAGTTGGTTCCGCTGCGGCCGCGCCGCGCTGAATCGCGCGCGATCATGGGTGCCATCACGCGCTGCAGCGGCACCAGGCACTGGTAGTTCACCGTACCCAGGCCGATGACGAGAATCGCAAGTTGCAGCCAGAATGGCACCTGCAGCATCAGCGAGATCAGCAGGCTGGTGCAGACGACCATCGCGGTGAACGTATTGAGGTGCACGAAGCGTCGCACTGCTGTTCGTTCCTGCTGGGTGTCTGCGAAGCGCAGCAGGAAGCGGCCACCCAGATAGCTGCCGATGATGCCGCCGACGACGCCGCCGGCAACGGTGGCCCAGTCGCTGGCGGGAATCAGGTGCAGCTGGCTGGCGGCGGCCGTCAGTGAACCCATGGCTGCCCCGCCTGCGGCACTGACGCCGCCCAGGCCCAGCTTGCTGCCGCCCACGCCGACACCGGTGCCGAGCAGGATCGCTGCGCTGGCAGTGCCGGGCGCGGCCACCAGTACCATCGAAACCACCGCCGTAGCGAACGCGGCACTGGGTGCGCTGCTGCGCGCGAACTCGCCGAAGCGCTGCAGCAGGCCGTCGCGCACCAGGGCGCGGGCACGCGACAGGCGCTTGCGCACGGCGGCGTCACTGAGCCCAAGCAGGTCGGCCACCTGCTGCGAGCGCTGGCCTTCGCGGTAGTACAGCAACAGCACTTCGCGGCTGTCGGCGGGCAAGGCGGAAATGATGTCCTCGGCGGCGATCTCTTCCTCCACCCGCTGCAGGCGGTCGGCCGCGCCCGGCGACGGGTCGGCGGCCATGCCCATCGCCACCTCGGCCGCCTCGCCGGTCAGCGGCCGGCCACGTTGTGCACGTAGCCAGTCGCGGGCCAGGTTGCGGGTGATCTGCCGCAGCCAAGGCAGGAAACTGGTCGAACTGCGCAGCTGGTGCAGCTGCTGCCAGCCCTTGACGAAGGCCTCCTGGGCGATGTCCTCGCTGGCCTGGCGGTCGCGGGTGATGGCCAGCGCGATGGCGGTGACCGTGTTCTGGCAGGCCAGCACGATACGGCCATAGGCGTGCTGGCACCCGCTGGCGGCGGCGGGCAGTTCGCGTTCCAGGGTCTGGTCGATCGATGCGGCGAACGTCGTCATGGCGGCGGCTCTCCTGCTGGGATTGTGTCCCATGACGGAGCCGCGCGCCCAATGTGACCGCAGATGCTGATGCATCTGCGGTCCGCGCATTCCACCTCATCCCCGCGCCGTTGGCGCACCCCCTTGAACAACAAGGGGGCTCCAATCCTGACGGGTTACGGTGAAGTCGCGACCCTGCTGCCAGGCCGCTGTGCTCGCCGGGCATGGCCCGGCGCTACCGCCTCTTACTTGGAGGGCTGGATGCGGACCCGGACTTCTTCCTCTTCCGGTGCGGCCTGCGGAGCCGGTTGCGTTTGCTGCGGCTGGGCCTGCGGGGCAGGGGCCGGTGCGACCGGCGCCGGTGCGCCGCGATGGCGCAGGCCGATCACCAGCGCCACGCCGGCGATCACCACCAGCAGGGCGATGCGGATGCGCCAGGCCCAGCTGCGGCCACCGCTGCCCTGTTCCGGCGCGTCGCGGAAGGCGAATTCGGCGGTCGGATGGTCGCGGCGGGTGGTGTCGAGCAGTCGCGCCTCGCGCAGGATTTCACGCGCGCGCGGCTGGTCGTCGGCGCGCACGATCCACACCGCTGGGTAGGCGTTGGCGTTGCCCAGGTCGGTGTAGCTGAACTGTCCGCGGCGGCGGGTCTTGTACGAGCGTCCATTGGTCACTTTGACGTCGATGCCATGCCCGCGCAGGAGCTCGGCCACGCCTTCGACGGTTTCCACGCGCTGGCTGCTGAAGATCTGGCGCATGGGTTACTCCTTGGCTGGCACGGCGGCGGCCGCGGCCTGGTCGGGAACGACGCGGATCAGGCCTTCCTGCGCGGTGCTGGCCACCAGTACGCCATTGCGGGTGAAGAACTGGCCGCGTGCCAGGCCGCGCGAATCCTGCGCGCTGGGGCTGTCCAGCGAGTACAACAGCCAGTCGTCGGCACGGAACGGGCGGTGGAACCAGATTGCGTGGTCGAGCGAGGCCATCTGCACGTGCGGGTGGTAGTAGCTGATGCCGTGCGGGAAGGTCGCCGTGCCCAGCAGGTGGAAGTCGGAGGCGTAGGCCAGCAGCGCCTGGTGCAGCTCCGGCGCATCGCCCACCGGTTCGCTCAGGCGCAGCCACACCTGGTGGTAGGGCGGGCGCTTGGGCGGGTTGAGTTCGTCACGCGGGTAGACGTGGCGGAACTCGAACGGGCCGCCGCGCGACAGCCAGCGCTGCACCTTGATCGGCAGCCGCTCCAGCACTTCGGCCGGCAGCGGACGGTTCGGTTCGATGTCTTCCGGCTGTGGCACTTCGGGCATCTTGTGCTGGTGCTCGGCGCCGGTCTCGGCCTGCTGGAACGAGGCCGCGCAGAAGAAGATCACCTTGCCGTGCTGGATCGCGGTGACCCGGCGCACCGAGAAGCTGCCGCCATCGCGGGTGCGGTCCACGTCGTAGACGATCGGGTGGTCGATGTTGCCCGCGCGCAGGAAATAGGCGTGCAGCGAGTGCACGTGGCGGCCATTGTCGACCGTGGCCTGCGCCGCGGCCAGCGCCTGGCCCAGTACCTGCCCGCCGAACACGTACTTGGTGCCAATGTCGCGGCTCTGCCCGCGGAACAGGTTGTCCTCCAGCCGCTCCAGCGTGAGCAGGTCGATCAGCTCGGAGACGACGGGTTCGGGCGTGTCGTTCAAGGGGGGCGGCCACAGCAGTGAAGAGGCCCCGATTATACCGGTGCAGGCCAGCCCATCATCGGTAGTGCCGGCCGCTGGCCGGCCACCGCAGGCGCCCCAACTGGCTCATGAGGCTGCCGGCCAGCGGCCGGCACTACCGTTCACTTGCCGAGGCGCGCCACCAGTGCCTGCAGCGCGTTCTGCGCATCCGGGGCGAACCATGCCTCGACAAAGCGGTCCAGCTGGATCAGGTCCGGGTGCAGCGCCTCATGCAGGTCGGCACGGGCAATCGCGCGGGTCAGCAGCATCGGCTGGCGCGGCTGCTTGAGCAGGTTCTGCAGCCAGGCAATGGCGCGTGCCACCACCAGGTCGCCCTCGGCCAGCTCATCCACCAGGCCGATCTGCAGCGCCTGTTCGGCCGGCACCAGCGAACCGGTGGTCAGCAGCACGCCGGCGCGGTGCACGCCCACCGCACGGCGCAGCAGGCGCTGGATGCCCTCCGGCGCGATCAGGCCGACCTGCACTTCGTTCAGGCCGATGGCATACGGCCGCGACGGATCGGCGCTGCGCGCCATCACCCGGTAATCGCAGCACAGGGCCAGCACACAGCCACCCGCCGGGGCGTGGCCGGTGATCGCCGCGACCACCGGAATGCGACTCTCTGCCAGTGTGCGCACGGCGCCAAAGAAGGCGTTCCAGGTGTCCAACAACTTGTGCTTGTCATCGCCATGCGACAGCAGGTGCGGCACGTCCATGCCGCCGGTGAAGACGCGCTCGCTGCCCGACAGCACGATGCCGTGCGCGTCTTCGGCCATGGCCAGCTCGATGGCATGGATCAACTGCCGGCACAGTTCGGTGTCCAGTGCGTTGACCGGCGGCCGCGCCAGTCGCAGTTCGCGGATGGGGCCATGGTTGATCACCTCGATGAGCGTCGTCATGCTGCGGTCTCGTTGCGAAGAAGGAACCCGGGCGATGATAACCAAACCATTCGTTGGCGTACTGTTGGTTCTGTGTGCGGCCGCAGCATCGGCTTCGGCGGCCGAACCGGCCTGCGTCACTATGGAGCAGGGCTGGGCGCGGCTGCCACCGAATCCGGCGATGCCGATGACCGCCGGCTATGGCGTGATCCACAACGGCTGCAGCAAGGCGGTAGTGATCACCGGCGCGGCCAGCAGCGGCTTCGGTGATGTGTCGCTGCACGAAACCACGATTGTCGATGGCGTCAGCCGGATGCGCGCGATCGAACGCCTGCCGCTGGCACCGGGTGCCCGCGCGGAACTCAAGCCCGGTGGCCTGCACCTGATGCTGATGCAGGGCAAGGGTGCGCTGAAGGAAGGCCAGGCGCTGCCGCTGCGGCTGCAGCTGGAAGGCGGTGGCGAAGCAGGCGCGACGTTGACCGTGCGCAAGTCCGCGCCGTAACCGCACATCCGTAGCGTCGAGCTTGCTCGACTGCTCTGGTAGTGCCGGCCAGCGGCTGGCACGACCACGGGGTCTTACGACCAGTCGTACGAGAACAGCACCGTGCGGCTGACCGGCTCGTACAGCATCACGATCGCGTCGGCACCGGTGGCGCACCAGTTGTAGCCGGCTACGTCGGCCACGGCGAAGAATCTGTTGCCATTGCGGGTGATGATCACCGTTTCGGCATCGTCCGCAGCGTTGGGGTCATCGGCTGCCTCGGTGAAGCCCAGTTCGAAGGCCGCGGGAATCTCCGCGGTCTCGGTCCAGTTGCCGAAACCAATCGGGCCACCCAGCGTATCCAGATAATCGCGCTCGCTGGCCTCACCCTTGCCATAGCGCGAGTAGCAGGCGAGGCGACCGTGCACGGCATGGTAATCGCGGGCCTTGGCGTAGCTCTCGCGCATCTGCGCGATGTGTTCCTGCGCGTGCTTGTCCTGCACCGCGTCGCCGATGAAATAGCCCTCGTTGCCGAGGAAACGCATCTCGTTGCCGGCGGTCAGTTCGAAGGCGATCCAGTTGCTGCCGGTGAAATCGTTGTGGTGTTCTTCGGTGTTGTCGCCGATGCAGCCGTCGTAAGGCTCGATCGGGCACAGCATCGTCGCCACCTGGCCGGCCAGTTCCGGGCGCAGCACACCCAGGTCGATCTTCAGTAGCGGCAGCAGGTGCTGGCCGAGCCAGGCCTGGTCGGCGGGAAAGACATCGGTGGGGAAGGGGACCATGCCGGGCAGCAGGTCGCGCAGTTCGGTCTGGTGGATCATGTCAGTCCTTTGAGCCGGGCGGGTAGAGTCGAGCTTGCTCGACTGATCCGGCAAGCAGCAGTCGAGCAAGCTCGACTCTACGAGTCACAGGGTCGGGCATGCCGGCCAGCGGCCGGCACTACCTTCAGGTGGAGGCGTTGCGGATGGCGTCCGGCAGCGGCGCGCTCTTGCCGGTCTGCGTGTCCATCCACACCACCACCACGTTGCCGTCCGAATACAGCCTCGACTCATCCTGCTGGTCGACGATGCGATGGCCGATGGTCACGCTGCTGTTGCCCAGGCGCTCGACGAACAGCTCGACCAGGATGTCGTTGGGCCACACGATCGGCAGCCGGTAGTTGACGTTGGTGGCAGCTACCACCGGGGCGATGCGGTCGGTCATCGACACGCCTTCCACGCCCAGCATCCAGCGCACGCGCGCCTCTTCCAGGTAGGAGATGTACTTGGCGTTGTTGACGTGGCCCATGCTGTCCATGTCACGCCAGCGCACGCTGATCGGGATGCGGGCCAGGATCTTGTGTTCGCTGCTCATCAGGCGTCCTTTTTCTTCTTGCTGGCAGTTGCGGTCTTGCTGGCCTTACCGGTGCTCTTGGCGGCGGCGACCTTCTTGGCGGGCTTCTCAGGCTTCACCTTGCGCGGCGGGCGTGCATCGGGCTTGTTGGCCACGGCGGCGGGCTGCTCCGGGCGCGCACTGGTGGACGGCAGCATGCGCGCAAGGAACTGGCCGGTATACGACTGCGGGCAGGCCGCCACGTCTTCCGGCGTGCCGGTCACCAGGATGGTGCCGCCGCGATGGCCGCCTTCCGGACCCAGATCGACGATCCAGTCGGCGGTCTTGATCACGTCCAGGTTGTGCTCGATCACCACCACCGTGTTGCCTTCGTCGCGCAGCTTGTGCAGCACGCCCAGCAGCGCTTCGATGTCGTGGAAGTGCAGGCCGGTGGTCGGCTCGTCGAGGATGTACAGGGTGCGGCCGGTATCGCGGCGCGACAGTTCCTTGGAAAGCTTCACGCGCTGCGCTTCACCACCGGACAGGGTGGTCGCGCTCTGGCCCAGCTTGATGTAGCTCAGGCCGACGTCGACCAGCGTTTCCAGCTTGCGTGCGATCGACGGCACCGGCTCGAACAGCTTCAGTGCATCCTCGACGGTCATTTCCAGCACGTCGTTGATGTTGAAGCCCTTGTACAGGATCTCCAGCGTTTCGCGGTTGTAGCGCTTGCCATGGCAGACATCGCACGGCACGTACACGTCCGGTAGGAAGTGCATCTCGACCTTGATCAGGCCATCGCCCTGGCAGGCTTCGCAACGGCCGCCGCGCACGTTGAAGCTGAAGCGGCCCGGTGAATAGCCACGCGCACGCGCTTCGGGCACCTGTGCGAACAGTTCGCGCAGGGGGGTGAACAGGCCAGTGTAGGTGGCCGGGTTCGAACGCGGGGTGCGGCCGATCGGCGACTGGTCGATGTCCACCACCTTGTCGAACAGGTCCAGGCCATCGATCTCCTTGTAGGGGGCGATCGGATGCGAGGCGCCGTTGATCTCGTTGGCGGCCAGCGAGAACAGGGTGTCGTTGATCAGGGTCGACTTGCCCGAGCCGGATACACCGGTCACGCAGGTCAGCAGGCCCGACGGAATCGCCAGGTCCACGCCCTTCAGGTTGTTGCCGGTCGCCCCACGCAGGTGCAGGGTCATCTTCGGGTTCGGCGTGTGCCGGCGCGCCGGAATCTCGATCGCGCGCTTGCCCGACAGATACTGGCCGGTCAGCGAGCGCGGCGCCTCCAGGATGTCCTGCAGGGTGCCCTGGCCGACGATCTCGCCGCCATGCACGCCCGCGCCCGGGCCGATGTCCAGCACGTAGTCGGCCAGCCGGATCGCATCCTCGTCATGTTCGACCACGATCACCGTATTGCCCAGGTCACGCAGCCGGGTGAGGGTGCCGAGCAGGCGTTCGTTGTCGCGCTGGTGCAGGCCGATCGACGGCTCGTCGAGCACGTACATCACGCCGACCAGGCCGGCACCGATCTGGCTGGCCAGACGGATGCGCTGCGCTTCGCCACCGGACAGGGTGTCGGCCTTGCGCTCCAGGGTCAGGTAATCCAGGCCGACATCGACCAGGAAGCCGAGGCGTTCGCCGATCTCCTTGACGATCTTCGCGGCGATCTCGCCGCGCCAGCCCGGCAGGCTCAGTTCACTGAAGAACTTCAGTGCCTCATCGATCGGCAGCACCACCAGGTCCGGCAGCGGACGGTCGGCCACGAACACGTTGCGCGCTGCCTTGTTCAGGCGCGCGCCGTTGCATTCCGGGCACGGCTGTTCGCTGATGTACTTGGACAGCTCCTCGCGCACCGCTGGCGACTCGGTTTCCTTGTAGCGGCGTTCGAGGTTGGGAATGATGCCCTCGAAGCGATGCTTGCGCTGGGTGCGGCCACCGGCCTCGGTGAAGTAGGTGAAGGTGATCGTTTCGTCGCCGCTGCCGTACAGCACGGCCTGCTGCACCTTGGCCGACAGCGAGTTCCACGCGGCGTCCACGTCGAACTTGTAGTGCTTGGCCAGCGAGGCGATCAGCTGGAAGTAGTAGGCGTTGCGACGGTCCCAGCCGCGCACCGCACCAGCGGCCAGCGACAGCTCCGGATGCACCACCACGCGCGAAGGGTCGAAGAACTCGGCGATGCCCAGGCCATCGCAGCCCGGGCAGGCGCCCATCGGGGCGTTGAACGAGAACAGGCGCGGTTCCAGCTCCGGCAGCGAGTAGTCGCACACCGGGCAGGAGTACTTGGAGGAGAACAGTGCCGGCGTGGCGTCGGCGCTGTCCAGGCTCTGCACCGAGGCCATGCCATCGCCCAGTTTCAGCGCGGTCTCGAAGCTCTCGGCCAGGCGCTGCTTGATGTCCTCGCGCGGGCGGAAGCGGTCGATCACCGCCTCGATGGTGTGCTTCTGGCGCAGCGCCAGCGGCGGCACCGCATCGATTTCATACAGCTCGCCGTCCACGCGTACACGCACGAAGCCCTGCGCGCGCAGCTGGTCGAAGACCTGTGCGTGTTCGCCCTTGCGATCGCGGATGACCGGCGCCAGCAGCATGTAGCGCTGCTCCGGGTCCAGCGTCAGCACCTGGTCGACCATCTGGCTGACCGTCTGCGCTTCCAGCGGATAGCCGTGGTCCGGGCAGCGCGGGGTGCCGACGCGGGCGTACAGCAGGCGCAGGTAGTCGTAGATCTCGGTGATGGTGCCGACCGTCGAACGCGGGTTGTGCGAGGTTGACTTCTGTTCGATCGAGATGGCCGGGGACAGGCCTTCGATGTGGTCCAGGTCCGGCTTTTCCATCACGCTCAGGAACTGGCGTGCGTAGGCCGACAGCGACTCGACGTAGCGGCGCTGGCCTTCTGCATAGATGGTGTCGAACGCCAGCGAGGACTTGCCCGAACCGGACAGGCCGGTGATCACGATCAGCTTGTCGCGGGGCAGGTCGAGGTCGAGGTTCTTCAGATTGTGCGTCCGCGCGCCGCGGATGCGGATGAAATCCATCGCCATGGGGGATCCGGTTGTGGGGGCGTTGGCTGGGTGCCGGGCCAGCAGGGAACGGCAATCGGTCAGCCTACCGAGGTGACCAGATGGGGGCAATGGGCCACAATGCCAGCCCGATGTCTCACCTGATGAGACAGGCCGACAGCTTTGTGTAGAGCCGAGCCATGCTCGGCTGCCTGGACCCCGAACCGTTCAGCCGGGCATGGTTCGGCCGTGCAGGGGCCGGCCGTCCAGGCCGTTCAGGGGTTGACTTGACCCGCGGCCGTTGATCTGCGTACAATCCCGCTCCTGTCCGCCCTCGATGGCGGCAGCTCAGACCACAATAACTACAGAGGAAGGCCTGGTCATGTACGCAGTACTGGTCACCGGCGGTAAGCAATACCGCGTGGCGCAGGGCGAAAAGCTCCGCATTGAAAAGCTCGAAGTCGAAGTCGGCAGCGAGATCAAGTTTGACAACATCCTGATGCTGGGTGACAGCGACGGCGTGAAGCTGGGCGATGCGCTGAAGGGCGCTGCCGTCACCGCCAAGGTCCTGTCCCAGGGTCGTGCTGACAAGGTCCGGATCATCAAGTTCCGTCGCCGCAAGCACCACATGAAGCGTCAGGGTCACCGTCAGTACTACACCGAAATCGAGATCACCGGCATCGCCGGCTAAGCATCAGGAGAAGCAGTCATGGCACATAAAAAGGGCGTAGGCTCCTCGCGCAACGGTCGCGACTCCAACCCGAAGTACCTGGGCGTCAAGATCTTCGGCGGCCAGGCCATCGAAGCCGGCAACATCATCGTGCGTCAGCGCGGCACCCAGTTCCACCCGGGTTCGGGCGTTGGCCTGGGCCGTGACCACACCCTGTTCGCCCTCGTGGACGGCAAGGTGGAGTTCTCGGTCAAGGGCGCCAAGAAGCGTCGCACCGTCAGCATCGTCTCGGCCGACGCCTGATCCAGGCATCGCCGGCACCCATGCCTCGGCATGGCTGTGCTGGATGAAGAGTACGCTGCATGGAAAGCCCCGCTTCGGCGGGGCTTTTCGTTAGAGTGAAAGCAACACCGGCCAGGCCGGCTGCCGGCCATCGGCAGGCATAACATTCAAGGCGACGGCAGGCAGGCCGCGCCCATCGCAGGCATCGAAACAATGAAACTGGTAGACGAAGCAGAAATCGAAGTGTTCGCCGGCAACGGCGGCAACGGCTGCATTGGCTTCCGTCGCGAGAAGTTCATTCCGCTCGGCGGCCCGGACGGCGGCGACGGCGGTGCGGGCGGCAGCGTGTACATCCGCGCCGACGAAAACCTGAACACCCTGGTCGACTTCCGCCATGACCGCATCTTCAAGGCGCAGCGCGGCGAGAACGGCATGGGCCGCCAGGCCTATGGCAAGGGCGGCGAAGACCTGACCATCACCGTGCCGGTCGGCACCGTGGTCATCAACGTTGCCACCGATGAAGTCATCGGCGACCTGACACAGCATGGTGACCGTCTGCTGGTGGCCAAAGGCGGCCGCGGTGGCCTGGGCAACATGCACTTCAAGAGCTCGACCAACCGCTCGCCACGCCAGGCGCTGCCGGGCGAGCCGGGCGAAGAGCGCACGCTGAAGCTGGAGCTGAAGCTGCTGGCCGACGTCGGCCTGCTGGGCTTCCCCAACGCCGGCAAGAGCACCCTGATCCGCGCCGTTTCGGCGGCGACGCCGAAGGTGGCCGATTACCCGTTCACCACGCTGTACCCGAACCTGGGTGTGGTGAAGGTGGAGAATTACCGCAGCTTCGTGATTGCCGACATTCCGGGCCTGATCGAGGGCGCTGCGGATGGCGCCGGCCTCGGTGCGCAGTTCCTGCGCCACCTGCAGCGCACCCGCCTGCTGCTGCACCTGGTGGACATCTCGCCGATGGAGGGTGGGGTGGAAGGCATTTCCCCGGTTGAGCAGGTGCGTGCGATCGAGCGCGAGCTGGAAAAGCACGACCCGGAGCTGCTGCAGAAGCCGCGCTGGCTGGTGCTGAACAAGGCTGACCTGATGTTCGAAGACGAAGCGAAGGCTGCGGCCGAGCAGATCGTCGCCGAACTGGGCTGGAAGGAGCCGTGGTTCCTGGTTTCCGCGCTGGGCCGCGAAGGTACCTTCCCGATCATGAGCCGGATCATGGCCTTCTTCGATCGCCAGAAGGAAGACGAGCTGGAAGCCCGTAACGCGCAGTAGAGTCGACTGTCAGTCGACTGGCGTTGGCAAAAACCCGGCTTCGGCCGGGTTTTTCATTTTCGCAGGCAACAAAAAACCCGGCCAGGGCCGGGTTCTTGTCTGCTGCCCAACCCCGAAGGGAAGGGCGGCAACGCCGGATCAGGCGGCCTTGAGGGCCTTGATGCGGTCGTTCAGGCGGCTCTTATGACGAGCGGCCTTGTTCTTGTGGATCAGGCCACGCGCGCTGAAGCGATCCAGGATCGGCTGGGCAACGGCGAAGGCGGCTTCGGCGCCGGCGGCATCGTTGGCGTCCAGCGCCTTGATCACTTTCTTGACAGCGGTGCGCAGCATCGAGCGCTGAGCCACGTTGCGCGCGTTGCGCACGACGGTCTGCTTGGCGCGCTTCTTGGCGGACTTGATATTGGCCACGGTGGTGGTTTCCTGAAAAAATCGGTGTTATGGGAACAGCAAGCTAGCTAGTATGATGGCGTAAGAAATGCACGTCAAGTCGATTGTCAAGAGGGACGCTGAGTGAGTTCACCCAAGTTGTTGCGGGGCCTGCTGTCGTTCAGCAGCATGACCATGGTCTCGCGCGTTCTCGGACTTGTCCGGGACTTCGTGGTGACCACCACGTTCGGCACCAACGCCATCACTGATGCTTTCTGGGTCGCCTTCAGGGTACCCAATTTCCTGCGGCGTTTGTTCGCCGAGGGCTCTTTCGCCACCGCTTTCGTGCCCGTGTTCACGGAGGTGAAGGAGACCCGCAGCCATGCCGAGCTGCGCGAACTGATGGCCCGCACCGCCGGCACCCTGGGCGGGGTGCTGATGCTGGTCACCGCCGTGGCACTGATCTTCGCGCCGCAGCTGGCCTCGGTCTTCTCCAGCGGCGTTGATACCGATCCGGTCAAGCAGGGGCTGCTGGTCGACCTGTTCCGTCTGACCTTCCCGTTCCTGCTGTTCGTCTCTCTCACCGCCCTGGCCGGCGGCGCGCTGAACAGCTTCCAGCGCTTCGCGATGCCGGCGCTGACCCCGGTCATCCTCAACCTGTGCATGATCGCCGGTGCGCTGTGGCTGGCGCCGCGGCTGGGCGGCACCCCGGAAAAGCAGATCCTGGCACTGGGCTGGGCGGTACTGGCCGCCGGCATCCTGCAGCTGCTGTTCCAGCTGCCGTCGCTGAAGGGCATCAACCTGCTGACCCTGCCGCGCTGGGGCTGGAGCCATCCGGGCGTGCGCAAGGTGATGACGCTGATGGTGCCGACCCTGTTCGGCTCCTCGGTGGCGCAGATCAACCTGCTGCTGGACACCGTCATCGCGGCCAAGCTGACCGACGGCTCGCAGTCCTGGCTGTCGCTGGCTGACCGCTTCCTGGAGCTGCCGCTGGGCGTGTTCGGCGTGGCGCTGGGCACGGTGATCCTGCCGGCGCTGGCCCGCCACCACGTGAGCACCGATCGCGAGGGTTTCTCGCGCTCGCTGGACTGGGGGCTGCGCATGACCCTGCTGATTTCCGTGCCGGCCATGCTGGGCCTGCTGCTGCTGGCCGAGCCGTTGATCGCGACCATCTTCCAGCACGGCCAGTTCAGCGCCTTCGATACCCGCATGACCGCGCTGTCGGTGTACGGCCTGAGTTTCGGCCTGCCGGCGTTCGCCCTGCTGAAGGTGGTGCTGCCGGCCTTCTACGCCCGTCAGGACACCAGGACCCCGGTGCGTGCCGGTGTGGCCGCGCTGGTGGCCAACATGGTGTTCAACTTCGCGCTGCTGGCCGTGCTGTACCAGGTGATGGTGCCGGACGAGCTGAAGGCGCAGGGCGTGATGGCCGCCATCGGCAAGCAACCCGGCCTGCACCTGGCGCTGGGCATTGCCAGCGCGCTGTCCAGTTACCTGAACCTGGGCCTGCTCTGGTACTGGCTGGGCAAGACC
This sequence comes from Stenotrophomonas sp. GD03654, assembly GCF_029845105.1. Taxonomy (NCBI): domain Bacteria; kingdom Pseudomonadati; phylum Pseudomonadota; class Gammaproteobacteria; order Lysobacterales; family Lysobacteraceae; genus Stenotrophomonas; species Stenotrophomonas sp. GD03654. The sequence goes on from NZ_JAOCLC010000025.1 coordinate 30,650, forward strand.
GATGTCTACCAGCGCCGGCCGGGCTGGGGCGGCTATCTGCTGCGCCTGCTGCTGGCCTGCGCGGCCATGGTCGCTGCGCTGCTGGCCCTGCTGCACTGGCTGCCCGCGTTCTCGGCGATGGGCGTATGGGAGCGGATCGGTGCCCTGGCACTGCTGGTCGGTGGTGGTGGCGCTACCTATGCGGTGGCCATGGTGGCGATGGGCTTCCGCCCGCGCGACCTGCGCGGGCATTGATCGCCGCGTGTGGCGGCTATACTTCAGGGTTACACCATTGAAGCGGCGGCCCCGGTCGGGCCGGAACGAGAGTTGATGAGCAGGCTGTTCAGAAGCGTCGAGGGCGGGGAGCTGTTCCCCAACGGAAGCGTGGTCTGTATCGGTGCATTCGACGGCCTCCACCTGGGTCATCGTGCGCTGGTCCGCCACGCGGTTGCCCGTGCGCGCGCCTTGGGCGTGGCCGCGGTGGCCGTGGCGTTCGAGCCGCTGCCGCGTGAATTCTTCGCCCAGGGCACGCCGCCGCCGCGGCTGACCCTGGCACGCAGCAAGGTCGAGATCCTGCGCGAGCTCGGTGTCGATGCGATCGGCCTGCTGCGTTTCGACGCGGCGATGGCGGCGATGCCGGCCGAGACCTTCGTGCGCCAGCTGCTGGTCAATCGCCTGAGTGCGCGTGAGGTCTGGATCGGGCCGGAGTTCTGCTTCGGCAACCGCCGTCGCGGCGACCTGGCCTTGTTGCAGCAGCTCGGTGCCGAGCTCGGTTTCAGCGCCGGCGAGATCGAAGCGGTCGACCTGCATGGCGAGCGCATTTCCAGTACCCGCATCCGCCAGCTGCTGCAGGAGGGCGACTTCGCCCGTGCCGGCGACCTGCTCGGGCGTCCGTATGCGATCAGCGGCCGGGTGGTGCGCGGGCGCCAGCTCGGCCGTACGCTGGGCTTCCCCACCGCCAACCTGCGCTTCCCGAAGACCCCGGCGCTGTCGGGCATCTACGCGACCTGGGTGCACGGCGTGTTCGACCAGCCGTGGCCATCAGTGTCCAGCTTCGGCACGCGGCCGACGGTGGAGGGCGTGGAGCCGCTGCTGGAAGCCCACCTGTTCGATTTCCAGGGCGACCTGTACGGTCGACACATCGAAGTCGAATTCGTCGCCAAGCTGCGCGACGAAGAGAAATTCAATGATCTGGCGGCCCTGACCGACCAGATGCACCGCGACGCCGAACAGGCGCGCGCCATCCTTTCCGAACATAGATTGCGAGCCACTGCGTGAGCCAGGACTACAAGACCACCCTGAACCTGCCAGCCACCGAATTCCCGATGCGCGGCGATCTGCCCAAGCGCGAGCCGGGCATTCTGGCGCGGTGGGAAGAGCAGGGGCTCTACCAGCAGCTGCGCGACAACGCCGCCGGCCGCCCGCTGTTCGTGCTGCACGATGGCCCGCCGTACGCCAACGGCCGCATCCATCTGGGCCACGCGGTCAACAAGATCCTGAAGGACATCATCGTCAAGTCGCGTTACCTGGCCGGCTTCGATGCGCCCTACGTTCCGGGCTGGGACTGCCATGGCCTGCCGATCGAGATCGCGGTCGAAAAGAAGTGGGGCAAGGTCGGCACCAAGCTCGACGCCGTTGAATTCCGCCAGAAGTGCCGCGAGTTCGCCGAAGAGCAGATCAACATCCAGCGCGTGGACTTCAAGCGCCTGGGCGTGACCGGTGACTGGGACAACCCGTACAAGACCCTGAGCTTCGATTTCGAAGCCAACGAGATCCGTGCGCTGGCCAAGGTCGTGGCCAACGGCCACCTGGTGCGCGGCGCCAAGCCGGTGTACTGGTGCTTCGACTGTGGCTCGGCGCTGGCCGAGGCCGAAATTGAATACCAGGAAAAGGAATCGCCGGCGATCGACGTGGCCTACGCCGCGCGCGACGCGCAGGCCATCGGCCAGGCGTTCGGCGTGAGTGTGCCGACCGACGTCGAAGTGGCCGTGCCGATCTGGACCACCACCCCGTGGACGCTGCCGGCCTCGCTGGCGGTGTCGCTGGGCGCGGAGATCCGCTACGTGCTGGCCGAGGGCCCGGCCCACAACGGCAAGCGCCGTTGGCTGGTGCTGGCCGCCGCCCTGGCCGAGCGCGCGCTACAGCGCTACGGCGTGGAAGCAGTTGTGCTGCACGGTGAAACCACCGGCGCTGCGCTGGAAAACCAGCTGCTGGCGCACCCGTTCTACCCGGAACGCGAGATCCTGGTGCTCAACGGCGACCACGTCTCCGACGAAGACGGTACCGGTGCGGTGCACACCGCCCCCGGCCATGGCCAGGAAGACTTCGTGGTCAGCCAGAAGTACGGCCTGCTGGACAAGTACAACGCCGGCCAGGTGACCCCGATCGACGGCCGTGGCGTGTACCTGGAATCGACCCCGCCGGCCGGTGACGTGGTGCTGGCCGGCCAGCACCTGTGGAAGGCGCAGGAGGCCATCGTCGGCGTGCTGCGCGACAACGGCGCGCTGCTGGCGTTCCACCCGATCCGCCACAGCTACCCGCACTGCTGGCGCCACAAGACGCCGGTGGTGTTCCGCGCCACTCCGCAGTGGTTCATCTCGATGGACAAGGCCAACCTGCGCAACGATGCGCTGGCCGCCATCGACACCGTCGGCTGGTTCCCGACCTGGGGCAAGGCGCGCATCCAGAGCATGGTCGACGGTCGTCCGGACTGGACCATCTCGCGCCAGCGCACCTGGGGCGTGCCGATCGCACTGTTCACCCATCGCCAGACCGGCGAGATCCACCCGCGTTCGGTGGAGCTGATGCAGCAGGTCGCCGACCGCGTCGAAGCCGAGGGCATCGACGTGTGGTATTCGCTGGATGCCGCCGAACTGCTGGGCGCCGAAGTGGCCGATTACGAGAAGGTCACCGACATCCTCGACGTCTGGTTCGATTCGGGCGTGACCCATGAAGGCGTGCTCGCCGCGCGTGGCTTCGGCAAGCCGGCCGACCTGTACCTGGAAGGTTCCGACCAGCACCGCGGCTGGTTCCAGTCCTCGCTGCTGACCGGCGTGGCGATCGACAAGCGCGCCCCGTACAAGCAGTGCCTGACCCACGGCTTCACCGTGGACGAGCACGGCCGCAAGATGTCCAAGTCGCTGGGCAACGGCATCGAGCCGCAGGACATCATGAACAAGCTGGGCGCGGACATCCTGCGCCTGTGGATCGCCTCGGCCGACTACAGCAACGAGATGTCGCTGTCGCAGGAGATCCTCAAGCGCAACGCCGACGCCTACCGTCGCCTGCGCAACACCGCACGCTTCCTGCTCGGCAACCTGGACGGTTTCGATCCGGCCCGGCACCTGCAGCCGCTCGACCAGATGGTCGCGCTGGACCGCTGGATCGTGCATCGCGCGTGGGAGCTGCAGGAGAAGATCAAGGCAGCCTACGACGGCTACAACATGGCCGAGATCGTGCAGCTGCTGCTGAACTTCTGCAGCGTGGACCTGGGCTCGCTGTACCTGGACGTGACCAAGGACCGCCTGTACACGATGCCGACCGATTCGCACGGTCGCCGTTCGGCACAGAGCGCGATGTACCACATCGCCGAAGCGTTCACCCGCTGGGTCGCGCCGATCCTGACCTTCACCGCCGACGAGCTGTGGGGCTACCTGCCGGGCGAACGCGCCGGGCACGTGCTGTTCACCACCTGGTACGACGGCCTGGCGCCGCTGCCGGCCGATGCCCAGCTCAACGCCGCCGATTTCGACCAGCTGCTGGCCGTGCGCGAGCAGGTGGCCAAGGTGCTCGAACCGATGCGTGCCAACGGCGCCATCGGTGCTGCACTGGAGGCGGAGATCACCATCGCCGCCAGTGAAGAGCAGGCGACGCGCTGGCAGCCGCTGGCCGATGAACTGCGCTTCCTGTTCATCAGCGGCGACGTGCAGGTGCGCCCGGCGACCACCGACGAGGTGTTCGTCAGCGCCCAGCCGACCACCAAGGCCAAGTGCGTGCGCTGCTGGCACCACCGCGCCGACGTCGGCAGCAACGCCGATCATCCGGAACTGTGTGGCCGCTGCGTGAGCAACATCACCGGTGCCGGTGAAGTGCGGAGCTGGTTCTGATGGCCGCGCCCCGTCCGCATCCGAACGCCCTGGTCTGGCTGCTGCTGTCGGCGGCCATCATCGGCCTGGACCAGTGGTCCAAGGCCTGGGTTCTGTCGAGCCTGCCGGAGTTCCAGCCGGTGGTGGTCATCGACGGCTTCTGGAACTGGTACCGCACCTACAACACCGGTGCGGCGTTCAGTTTCCTGAGCGACGCCGGTGGCTGGCAGAAGCACTTCTTCACCGTGCTGGCGATCGTCATCAGCGGCCTGATGGCCTGGTGGCTGCGCGGTACCGCCCGTGGCAACTGGAAGGCGGCCGTGCCGTATGCGCTGATCATCGGCGGCGCGATCGGCAACGTGATCGACCGCCAGGTGCATGGCCATGTGGTCGATTTCATCCAGTGGTACGTGGGCAGCTACACCTGGCCCTCGTTCAACATCGCCGACTCGGCCATCGTGGTGGGTGCCATCGGCATCGCCCTGTTTGGCCTGTTTGACGGCAAGTCCGCCAAAAAGGCGGATAATGCCAATCCGAAACCGTAAGCCGGCCGCTGCCGGGAGATTGAACTGATGGATGTGCTGCTCGCCAACCCGCGTGGTTTCTGTGCCGGTGTCGATCGTGCGATCGAGATCGTCAAGCGCGCGATCGAAACGCTGGGCGCGCCCATCTACGTCCGCCATGAGGTGGTGCACAACCGCTTCGTGGTCGACGACCTGAAGCAGCGCGGCGCGATCTTCGTCGAAGAGCTCGACGAAGTGCCGGACAACAACACGGTGATCTTCAGCGCCCATGGCGTGTCCCAGGCGGTGCGCCAGGAAGCCGAACGCCGTGGCCTGAAGGTGTTCGACGCCACCTGCCCGCTGGTGACCAAGGTCCACTTCGAAGTCGCCCGCCACTGCCGTGCCGGCCGTGACGTGGTGCTGATTGGCCACGCCGGTCACCCGGAAGTGGAAGGCACCATGGGCCAGTGGAACCGCGAAGCCGGCACCGGCCAGATCTATCTGGTCGAGGACGTCGAGCAGGTTGCCACGCTGCACATCAACCAGCCGGAAAACTTCGCCTACACCACCCAGACCACGCTGTCGGTGGATGACACGCGCGGCATCATCGATGCGCTGCGCGAGCGTTTCCCGGCGATGCAGGGCCCGAAGAACGACGACATCTGCTACGCCACGCAGAACCGCCAGGACGCCGTACGCGATCTGGCCAAGCGCTGCGACCTGGTGCTGGTGGTCGGTTCGCCCAACAGCTCCAACTCCAACCGTCTGAGCGAGCTGGCCCGCCGTGAGGGCGTGGAATCGTACCTGATCGACGGCGCGCACGAGATAGACCCGGCGTGGGTGGCAGGCAAGCAGCATATCGGCGTGACTGCCGGTGCCTCGGCGCCGCAGGTACTGGTCGATGGCGTGCTCGCACGCCTGACCGAGCTGGGCGCCAGCGGCGTGGGTGAGCTGGATGGCGAGCCGGAATCGATGGTGTTCGCGCTGCCGAAGGAACTGCGCCTGCGTCTGGTCGACTGACAGGGAAAGGCCGCATCCACGCATGGCGTGGATCTACTGAAACCGCTCTGGTGGGTCCGAACCAGCACAAGGTGGGTGCGAACCTTGGTTCGCACGCTTTTGGGCATGCACCGATGGGCGCACCGCCCATGACCTTTGGCCATGGGGCAGGGCTCTCTACAGGCCTAGCATCGGAGGATTCTCCGTTGTTGGATGCTGCCCGATGAAGACCCGTGCTCTGGTGATGTCCCTGCTGTTCGCGCTGGCGGCCACGCCTGCGCTGGCGCAGACCTCGTCGCCGGCCAGCGCCGCCGCTTCCGGCCTGCTGCGCATCGATGTCGACGCGCGCGACCTGGCCCGTCGCATCTTCAAGGTGACCGCTACGGTGCCGGCCCGGCCCGGCCCGATGACCCTGCTGTACCCGCAGTGGATTCCCGGCAACCATTCGCCCACCGGCCCGATCGAAAAATTGGCAGGCCTGCGCGTGACCGCCAACGGCAAGCCGCTGGCCTGGCAGCGTGACCAGTTCAACGTCTATGCGTTCAAGGTGAACGTGCCCGAGGGCGTGAGCGAGATCGTCGCCCACTTCGACTTCCTGTCCTCGCAGGGCGGCAGCCAGGGCCGGGTGGTGATGACCCCGGAAATGCTCAACCTGCAGTGGAACGCCAACTCGCTGTATCCGGCCGGCATCGACGCGCGCCAACTGCAGGCGCAGGCCAGCGTGACCCTGCCCAAGGGCTGGTCGTTCGCCACTGCGCTGGAGACCGCGCGCCGCGACGGCGACACCGTGGTGTTCAAGCCGATCTCGTATGACCATCTGGTCGATTCGCCGTTGTTCGCCGGTGAGCACTACCAGCGCATCGATCTCGACCCGGGCGCGAAGGTGCCGGTGCATCTCAACGTGTTTGCCGACGAAGCCAAGTCGCTGAAGCCGACCGACGCGCAGATCACGATGCACCGCGCATTGGTGCAGCAGGCCGACAAGCTCTATGGCGCACGCCACTACAACCACTATGAATTCCTGCTGGCATTGACCGACCGGCTGGGGGGCATCGGCCTGGAGCATCACCGCTCCAGCGAGAACAGTGCCGATCCAGGCTACTTCACAGAGTGGGACAGCAACGCGTGGATGCGTGATCTGCTGCCGCACGAGTACACCCATTCCTGGAACGGCAAGTACCGTCGTGGCGCCGACCTGGCCACCGCCAACTTCAACGTGCCGATGGGCGACAGCCTGCTGTGGGTGTACGAGGGCCAGACCCAGTTCTGGGGCCAGGTGCTGGCGGCGCGCTCGGGGCTGTGGTCGACGGCGCAGGCGCGCGACATGCTGGCCAATGTGGCTGCGACCTATGACCGTGGCCGCCCGGGGCTGGCCTGGCGCCCACTGCAGGACACCACCAACGACCCGACCATCGCCCAGCGCCGCACGCTGCCCTACCGCAACTACCAGATGAGCGAGGACTACTACTCCGGCGGCCAGATGCTGTGGCTGGAAGTGGAGGGCAAGCTGCGCGAACTGAGTGGCAACCGTCGCAGCCTGGACGATTTCGCACGTGCATTCTTTGGCGTCGGCAATGGCGACTGGGACGTCAACCCCTATACCTTCGACGACGTGGTTGCGACCTTGAACGGCATCGCGCCGTACGACTGGGCGACGTTCCTGCGCGGGCGACTGGACGGCCATGGTTCGTTGACCGGTGGCCTGGAACTGGCGGGCTGGAAGCTGGTCTACCGCGATACGCCGAACGACGCCTACAAGGCACAGGAAAAGCGCGCCAAAGCGGCGTTGCTGGCCTATTCGCTGGGTGCGACCGTGCTCGACAACGGCACGGTCGGTGACGTGATCTGGGACAGCCCGGCCTTCAACGCCGGTCTTGCACCCGGCATGAAGGTGATCGCGGTTGGTGGGCGCGAGTACAGCAGCCAGCGCCTGAAGGACGCGGTGGCTGCGGCAGCGAAGGACAAGGCGCCGATCGTGCTGCTGGTGAAGCAGTTCGATCGCATCGAAACGATGAGCATCGCCTACCACGGTGGCCTGCAGTATCCGGTGCTGGAGCGCATCGCCGGCAAGCCTGACCGTCTTGCGGATCTGTGGAAGGCACGATGAAGCCGCGCGCCCGCGATGGCGTGATCCTGTTGATGGCGATCCTCGCAATCGTGGGCGCATTCCTGCACGGCGATGGGCGTTGGCTGCACTGGCTGGCCAAGCCGGCCACCACGCTGCTGATCGCCGCCATCGTCTGGCGCGTGCATGATCCGGCGCCGCCGTTCTACCGCCGCGCAGTGCTGGCCGGCATGCTGCTGTCGTGCGTGGGTGACATTGCTTTGATGCTGCCGATGGATGCGTTCGTGCCAGGGCTGGTCGCATTCCTGTTGGCGCACGTCTGCTACATCGTCGCCTTCCGCGATGGCCTGCGTGCCGGGCGTGGGCTGTTGGCCGCCAGCGTCCTGCTGGCGGCCTTTGCCGTACTCAATGTGCTTGGCCTGTGGCCGCACCTGCCGGTGCCGATGCGTGTGCCGGTGCTGGCATACGTGGTGGTGCTGGCATCGATGGCAGTGCTGGCCCTGGCACGGCAGTGGCGCAGCCCGCAGCCCGATGCCGTGGAAGCCCGAAGCGCCCGCTGGGCCGCGGCAGGCGCATTGCTGTTCGTCGCCAGCGATTCCCTGCTGGCCTGGGACCGCTTCGCCGGTGGCCTGCCCTTGGCCAGCCTGCTGGTGTTGTCCACCTACTACGGCGCGCAGTACGCCATCGCGCGCTCGGTGAAATAGCAAAAAAGGGGACGGAGGGAATTAAGTCGTATACGCCTTGATGCTGCATACGACTTAATTCCCTCCGTCCCCTTTTTGAGGCCTACTGACGGCTTACGCCGCGGGCGTTGCCCTGTGCGTCAAACTGCAGGCGCACCGATTCGCGATCACCGGCCACTTCGTCCGGCAGCCATACCAGTCTTCCGGCTTTGCGCACGATCACGTAGACATGGCCGACTTCGGATGCGGGGTTCTGCAGCGCATTGCGCTGTTCCTGCAGCGCTTTGGCCACGCGTGGCACGGCATCGAAATCAACGTTGGCCAGAGGCGTGCTGCTGCGCTGCAGGCTGATGGTGGGGGCGAACTGTTGTGGGTTCACTGGATTGCCCTTGCGCCATTGGCCACGCTCGAAGTGGTAGCTGTCGACGTGGGTCGGCTGCTGCGGATCGACCAGATCCAGGTTGATGCGGCCATCGTCGTAGAAGTGGATGCTGTGGAAGACCGTGAGCCTCTGGCCGGCCAGTGCCGGCAGCTGCTCCAGTGCCTGGCGCGCAGCCTGCAGGTAGTCCGCATCGAACAGGCGATTGTTGCGCTCGGGCGCCGCAGCGGTACTCGCCGCGGGGAAGGGGGCCGGGGACGGCACAAGCGATGCGGGTTGCTCGCGCGGCGACTGAGACCAGACGGAGGGTGGCAACCGGTCCGGCTGTACCGAATACCCCAGCGTTTCGCTGATGGTCTGCACTGCACCGCCGGCAGCGGCCACGCCCGCCAGAACCAGCAGCAGTACCAGGAACACGGTGCGGGTTGAGGGCGGCTGTTTCATACTCCCTCCAGACGCACGTTGCTGCGGTCATCCGGGTCGTACAGCAGCGTCACGTGCTCGCGCGGGATGTTGGCCAGTTCAATCAGCGGGACGAAGCGGCGCACGCGGGCCTGCTGCACGTTGCCTTCGCGGTCGGTGTATTCCAGCTGGAACTCCACCTGCGGCTGTTCGTTGAGGTAGGTGCCGGTCTGGCGCACCTTCAGCACTTTGGCCTCCACGCCGATGCCGCGATACTTCAGCGCATCGCCGCGGGCATCGGCGTGCAGCAGGCGGCCGAGCAGGCGCAGGCCCACCGCATAGCCACACAGCACCAGCGGGCACACCAGCAGCGGGTGACCGAACGACAGGAAGGTCCAGCCCAGCCCCTCGCTCTGCAGCTGGTAGGCCCCCACATAGGCAGCGGCAACGGTGGCGATGCCGAGTGCCGCACCGATGCCCCGCCGCCACAGGCTGGCAACATTCAGTTCGGGCTGGGCACCGTCCAGCACGATGTTGGGAAATGCCCCGGGCGTCCGGCCCAGGCGCGCATCGATGTGCCTGCCCACCTCGAAGCGATGCAGCTGGGGTTTGCTGTCGACCACCAGCATCTGTTCGTGGATCGGCGTACCGGACAGGTTCTTGAAGGACACCTGCAGTTTCCATTGCGCGAAGCCGCGTACCTGCACACCGGTCTGTTCGGCCTGCTCGATCAGCGCACTTCGCGATTCACCGTCGGCCAGGATCGACTGCACCCGGTGCAGTGCGCGCGGTGGCCCAAGCAACAGGTAGTGCAGGAAAGCGAACAGCAGGGTCAGCCACAGCGCCAGCGACAACGCGAGCAGCAGCAGTGCCAGCCACGGCGTGCTGCGATCGGCCAGCGCCACCGGCCACGAGGTGCCGAGATAGAGGATGCAGGGGAAGGGCAACGCGAAGAAAAGCAGGAACGCGCCCCAGAACCAGAGATAGGCTTTCATGGGGGAAGGGGACCGCGGTGGAACAGGGCGCGTAGATTACTACGCTTCAGCGGAACTGCAGGGTAAGCAGGTAATAGCGACCGAGCGGATCGTCCAGCCCGGGCATCTGCCCGCCGTTGCCGACCAGATAGTTCATCGGTTGCGCATCGAGCACATTGTGCACGTCCAGTGCCGCGACGACACGTGGGCCGAGGCGGCGGGCCAGGTGCAGGTTCCAGCGCAGCTGGCGTGGGTTCATGCAGTGATTCTGTTCGACCTGATCCTGCGGGCACTCCGCCCCCGGCAGCCAGGCACGGGTGCGACCGACCTGGTTGCCGCGTAGGGCGATGTCCCAGTTGCTGTTCTGCCATTGCACGTTCAACACCGCCGCCAGCTCGGGTGTCACATGGCCGCGCAGGTCCACGGCGGCCTCGTGGTCACGGCGGCGACGCAGTTCCTGCTGTTTCAGCGCATCGAGCGAAAACAACCATTGGCCGTCGCTGCCGCTGTCGATGCGGTACTCGCCACGCAGCACCCAGTTGCGGGACGTGGTGCGGCCGATGTTGTCAAACGACAGTCGCAGGCTGCTCAGGTGGCCGTCTTCATCCAGTTCCCAGGTGCTGCGGTTCCACACTGCATCGCTCGGCTGCAGGGCGAGGATCTCGTTGCGCAGTTCCACGATGTTGTGGGTCAGCGACAGCGAGAACGTGTCGCTGGGCGTCCACGTGGCTGCCAGTGAATGGCTGCGCGATCGCTCGGCCTTGAGTGCATCGTTCTCAACCACGTTGGCCGTGACGCTGCAGCCGCCACCGCGTGTGGCGATTGCACATTCCGGAAGCGCACTGGAAACCGGAAGCGTGATGGAGCCGAAGTAGCCGGGGGGCCGCCGTTGCTCGAACAGGCTCGGTGCACGGTAGCCGCGCCCGCTGGCCAGCAGGAATGACCAGTGGGGTGTGGGGCTCCAGCGCAGCCCGGCACGCGGCGAAAACGCCATGAAGCCGCCGTCGCGGTCCCAGCGTGCAGCCAGGTCCGCGCGCAGCGTGGGTGCCAGCGGCAGGCCCAGCTCGGTGTAGACGCCGCTGCTTTGTCGCGACAGGCTGCGTTGCTGCTGTGGCAGGCCCAGCGCAAGGTCGCCCTGGCTCAGCAGCGCGTCCGGACGCGAGACCCAGCGTTCATGGCGCAGGTCGATGCCGGTGGCCAGCTGCGCATTGCCCCCGGGCATTGCCATCAGCTCACGCTGCAGGCCCCACCAGCCCTGCCATTGTGCGGTGCTGCCGCGGTTGCGGATGGATGGAAACAGCGCGTCCACATCTGCTGCCGGCGGCGCGTCGAAACCCGGAGTGAACCTGCGTGCCTGTGTTGCTTCAAGCAGGCGCGTCGTGCGCACGGTACCCGCAGTGGACAAGGTGACTTCGCTGCGCTGCGCGCTGATGCCCGCCTCCCAGCTGCGCCGGCCCTGGTCGCGGCCGATGCCGAAGGTGACGTCCGCATCGGTGGCGCGGACGCTGGGGCGCACGTTGCCGGCCTCGCGCAGCACGGTGTTGAAGATGATTCCCCGCGAGACCACCGCAACGGCTGTCGGGCCCAGGTCGAAGCGCTGGCGGTTGTGACTGGCCCGTGCCTCGACATAGGCATAGCGTCCCTCACCACGTTCATGCCGGTAGCGCAGGTAGGCCGATGCAGTATCCGAGGCGGGCTGCAGCGAACGCGGCCGCGCGCTGTCAAACCAGCAGCCATCCTCGCGCCGCTTCAGGGGCGGCTCGCAGCGCCGGGCGGGCACGTACCAGTTGCCGAATATCGCGCCGATCGGATACAGCGAGGTTTCCGCATGCCAGTCACGCTGGTCACCGGCGACGTGCTCGACACGGTGCAGATCGAGGCCGGCGAACCAGCGGTCCCCGTTGCCGCGCGCGCCGCCGGTGGCGGCCTGCAGGCGGTACTGGCCGGCATCACCGCGGCTGCTCAGGCCGGTCTGCAGCATGGCTTCGGGCCCATCGGCCTGGTCGCGCAGGATGATGTTGACCACGCCGGACATGGCATCGGCCCCATAGATGGCCGAGGCGCCGCCGCGTACCAGTTCGATGCGGTCGACGAAGCTCAGCGGAATGCCGCCGAGGTCGGTGAGCCCGCCTTGCTCCAGCGACACCATCGGATAGCGTGGCAGGCGCCGGCCATTGACCAGGAACAGGGTGGCACGCGGTCCCATGCCGTCGAAGCTGGTGGTGGCCGCAGCACCCACCGGCAGGTACTGCGAATCACCGCTGCGTGCGCTGCTCATTGCGGGCAGGCCATTCATGCCGGGCAGGTGCCGCAGCAGGTCGAACAGACTGCCGTAGCCACTGCGCAGGATGTCGGCGCGGTCGATCGTGGTGACCGGCAGCGTGGTCTGTACCGAGGTGCGTGGCAGGCGGCTGCCGGTGACGTGGATCGGTGCCAGTTCCACCTGGCGCGGCGATTCGGGGAGGCTGTGCAGAGGTGTCGGCGCCGCCACAGGGGCGGGTGCTGCAGCGATGGGCGCGGTGCGGACACGGCGAACCACGAAACCACCGGAAGGCGTGCGCAGGATGGTCACCGGCATGCCGGCAACCAGCTGTTTCAGGGCGCTGGCCGGATCAGTCTGGCCATGCGCGCCGTCGGTGTGAAGTCCTGCCAGCTCACGGCCATCAAACATCAGGGCGATACCGCTCTGCCGTGCCCATTGCTGCAATGCCGATGGCAAGGGGCCGGCGCCGATACGGTAATCGTGGGCGGCAGCGGGCTCACCGGCCATGGCCGCAGGCACTGCCGCCAGCAACAGCGCCACGCACAGCAGTGGCCGGAGCAGCCTCCACTGCAGCGCGCCCGGTCCTGCCATCACCACAGACCTCCTCAGTACGTGCGGCGCAGTTCCAGCGCGCCATCCGGGCGCGTCTGGCCAGCGACGGACCAGCCCAGTTCCAGCGCGGACAGCAACTCCTGTGCATCGCCTGCGCGGAACGTGCCACTGACCGCCAGATCGGTGATCTCCGGATCTGCGATCACCAGCGGTGTACGGCCATAGCGGTTCATGCGTTCGACCACGATCGACAGCGGCGTGGCATCGAATACCAGTTGCCCATGCAGCCAGCCCTCGGCCGCCGCCGTGGACGACAGCGCTGGGCCGGGCTGGATGCGCCCGGACGGCAGCACCTGCAGTTGCTGGCCGGGTGCCAGCGTGTGCTGGGCCACACCGCTGCTGACCTCCACCGCACCTTCCAGCAGTGCGACTTCGACCAGACCATCCTGCAGGCGCTCGACCTGGAAGGTTGTGCCGATATCGCGGATCGTGCTGCTGCCGGCACGCAGCTGCAGCGCCTTGCGCGACGGCGCGACCTGCAGCTGCAGGCGGCCGCGTTCGAGGTCCAGCTCGCGATGGCGCCAGCCGAAGCGGGCACGCAGCGCGGTGCCGGCATCGAGCGTGACCACGCTGCCATCGGTCAGCGTCAGCTGTTGCGGTAGATGGCCGTCATTGGCATAGCGCTGGGGTGGGGGATTGCCATCCACGGCCACCATCCAGCCCATGCCGATGGCGAGGCAGACGCCGGCGGCGGTGGCGAGCGCAGGCAGCCAGCGGCGTCGGGGCGGTCGCGCCGCGCGTGCCGCCGCGGTACGCAACCAGGGATCAGCGGCCAGGCCCTTGCCCTGCTGGAACAGGTTCTCGGCCCGCACCCAGGCTTTGACATGGGCAGGATCTTCAGCCAACCAGTCTTCGAACGACTCGCGCTCGGCCGGCGTGCAGTCCGGGGCTTCCAGCCGCGCCACCCAGGTGCTGGCACGCTCGAACAGCGAGGCGTCTTCCCTGTGCCGGTGGCTTTTCATTCCGCATCCCTGTCGTTGTGCAGTGGGTCTGGTCCCAACTCCTGGCGCAGGCCCTGCAGGGCGCGGGCGATGTGTTTTTCCACGGTCTTGGCTGTAATTCCACAGTGCCGCGCGATCTGTGTGTAGCTCATGCCGGTGATCCGGTTGAGCAGGTACACCTCGCGCGCGCGCTCGGGCAGTTTGAAAAGGGCCTGCCGCAGCAGGGAGAGCATCTGCCCGGACTCGGCCTGGCGCAATGGATCCGGTGACGAGCTGGTGGGCTCGTCGCTGCCATCGTGCTCGGCCAGTGACAGGTGCGGTCGCGATTGCGGCGAGCGGCCGCGATCCGCCAGGCGGTTGCGGGCGATACGATACAGCAGCAGGCGCAGTTCGTCGGGGGCATGCGCACGATAGCGGATCAGCCGCTCCATGCAGTCCTGCGCGATGTCCTCTGCATCCTCCGGCCCGACGCCCCGCGTGCGCAGGAACGCGCACAACGGCGCACGTTCTTCACGTACGAACGCGATGAAGGCGTCCGCAGGCACGGGCGGCTCTGGCGCGCGATGGATCAGGGGGGACGGGGCGGACAGGGCTGGCCTCGACGGACATTTGGCGGATGCGTCATCGAGTTTTACGCGACGATGACCGGATGGGGAAGAGTGTGTAGTACTGTGCGCCACATTGTGAATGCGTTCATGTTCATCGACGGGGCATGCTGGGGGAGTTCGCTGTACTCCGACGTTTGACTCTGTACCCGCGTGTTGCGGGTGGAGAGAGAACGTATGAAGCATTCGAAGTTGAGCCTGGCCCTGGCCGGGCTGATCGGCGTTGGTGCCATCGCGGCGGTTGATGACGTCATGGCAATGAATTATCACGTGCAGGGTGACCGCATCTTCCTCAGTGGCGGCGTCACCTATGCCGACGTTGTGTCGCTGCCGGCGTTGCTGGCCAAGGCGCAGGCCGAGGGCCGGCCGATCCGTGAGGTGGTGCTGCGCACGTCCAATGGTGGTGCGTTGATCGCCGGCGAGTGGCTGCAGGGCATCATCCGCACCTCCGGACTGAACACCATCGTGTCCGGCAATTGCATTTCATCCTGCTCGATCATGCAGTCTGGTGGCGTCGAGCGCTATCTGGCCGGCGACCTGCCGATCATCGACTCGGTGCAGATACACGCGGCCAGCAACGGCGGCAAGGTGATCTACACGCCGTCGCCGCGCATGACCCAGATCTATACCGGCAACTATGGTGGTGGCATGGATGCCGGCCTGCTGCACAAGGCCATGTACGAGGTGGTGCAGCCGAACGGCCTGCTGGTGTTCCGCGATCCGGCTCGCGGCACGGGCCCCTCGGTCACCTTCGATCCCGATGGCAGCGGCAGCAAGCTGGAGTCGTTCCCCGGCCAGGACATCTACAGCAACAGGATCATCACCGCGAGCGGGTACCGCGATCCGGGCGATACGTTGAATGTGAGCGCGAACGTGAGCGGCGACATCAATCCCGGCTATCTGCGCACCGGTCGCCAGCTGCAGACCTTCGTCGACGATGATTTCGCGCGCTGGAACACCAATTGGCAGTCCAGCTACATCAACCTGGCGCAGAGCATCTACAACGCCTCCAGCAATGGTCCGCAGGGAATCGGCGCGAACTCGGTACAGGACTACCAGAACGATCCCACCTACAAGGCCCTGCTGCTGTCCAAGCTGCGCCTGGGCGACCTGGATGTGTCCACGCTGGACAACGCCATGGGCGTGATCCGCGTGACCAATGGCGCCACCTGGCGGACCTCCGCGACCACCGGTGCCGACTTCATGCTGGTCGACAACGGCACCATCGCCCTGGAGGGCGGCGCCCTGCGTGCTTCAGAAGTGCGCGTGATGAGCGCCGGCATGCTGGTTGGCCACGGTGACGTGGCAGGGACCGCGATGGATCTCAGTGCACTGGCCAGCGGCACGCGACCGTCCTGGCGCGAGGATGGCTTCAACCGCCTGCGTGTCTACGGCACGCTGATGCCGCGCGGTGGCGATCTGGTCACCCACGGCTACGTCAACATCATGCCGGGCGGCAAGGTGTTGTTCGACGTCACCGAAAACGGTGGCACCGGTAGTGGCCGCATCCGCGTGGGCAGCTTCTTCGACAGCAAGCAGACCGATGGGGCGCTGGTGATCTCCAAGGGCGCCTTCCTCGAACTGAACGTGGCGCAGGGCTACTACGGCCAGGATTTCCGCCGCGATCTTGTGCAGGGCCCGATCTACCAGGGCGGGTTCGAAGAGGCCGTGCGCCTGGGCGATACCGGCTACCGCGCCAGCATCACCGGCGGTGAGGTGTTCCGGCCGCGCCACAACTCGCTGCTGAGCTTCAACGTGAAGCAGACCGCCGATGGCCTGTGGCTGACCGCCAACCCCGGTTTCGATCAGCTGGGCCTGTTCGCCAACGGCACCTCGGGTGATGGCCTGGGCCGCGCGCTGGCCACGGCTTCCGACCGCCAGGACAGCAGCCTGAAGTCGCTGCTGGGCGCGCTGCAGTTCGCCGACCGTGATGTGATCGCGCAGCAGGCCGGTACCCTGCGCGGTGACGCGCACGCGAGCCTGCGCCTGGCCGACAACGCGCTGGTGGGCAGCATCGGCAACGTGGTGCAGCAGCACCAGACGGCGATGCGCAGCGGCGGTGATGCCGACGGCCTGGCCTCGCAGGTGGCGCAGTCGGTCTCCTCCCAGCCGGGCATGCGCCATGGCAGCCTGTTCAACCAGCTGGCGATGCACCTGGTCGAGCCGGCATCGGGCAGCGCTGCGGCCAGCGGTGATGCGGGACGCAGCCACGGCATCTGGGCGCGCGGTTTCGCCAGCCATGGCCGCATCGATGCCGATGGCGGCGTCGCTGGCCTGAGCCACAACATCGGTGGCATCGTGATCGGTGCAGACACCCGCGTGGCCGATGACCGCGTCACCCTGGGCGTCAGCGTGGCGGCGGCCGATATGTCGACCAAGGGCAGCGACGGCTCCGACTTCAGCGGTGACGTGCGCGCGCTGGACGTGGGTGGCTATCTGGACGCGACCTATTCGCGGGGCTACCTGTCGGCAGCCGTGCGCTACACCGACCTGCGGCATGACACCCGCCGCAGTGTCAGCGGCATCGACGGCCTGCAGCAGCCGCTTCGCGCCAAGTACAGCAACGATGCGATCTCCGCACGAGTGGAGCATGCGTTCTCCTTCACGACCGGGAAGGGCCTGGTGATCCAGCCGTTGCTGCCGGTGGTGGACTACGCGCGTACCTCGGCCACCCGCTTCAACGAAGGGCAGGGCGCTGGCGCGCTGGTGGGACGCAGTGGCAGCCTGGAGAGCATCCGCGTAGGTGCCGGCCTGCAGCTGTTCAAGACGTTCGAAGGCAACAACGGTGAGCGCATCACCCCGCGCGCCCGGGTGGTCTGGCAGAAGGAACTGGGCGATTCGCAGGCCCGCTACAGCACCGGCTTCGCCGCGGCACCGGATCTGGTGTTCGGCGCCAGCAGCCAGCGCGTGGGCGAGCAGGTGCTGGCCTGGAACCTGGGCGTGACCAGTCGCGCCAGCGAGCGCCTGTCGATCATGGCCGACTACGTGGGTGAGCGCCGCGATGGGCAGATCCAGAACGGCGTGATGCTCGGCCTGGGCTACAGGTTCTGAGTGGCACCCGGCACCGGCGATGACGGCATCGCCGGTGCCATCCCAACGCGGGCGCTGCTGCGGTATGGTCGGCAGGGCATTCCACCCAGGCCCAACCATGCAGATCGCCGTCTTCAGTGCCCGCCCCTACGACCGCCGTTTCCTTGATGAGGCAAACCAGCGCGATGCGGCTGGGGACGGCTTTGCGTTCGTGTACTTCGATGTGGCGCTGGACGTGCACACGGCTGCGCTGGCACAGGACTGCGCCGCGGTCTGCGTGTTCGTCAACGACCGTCTGGATGCACCGGTGCTGCACGTCCTGTATGCGATGGACGTGCGGGCCGTGCTGCTGCGCTGCGCGGGTTTCAACAACGTGGATCTGGCGGTTGCGAAAGCGCTGGGCTTGTTCGTCGCACGCGTACCGGCCTATTCGCCGGAGGCGGTGGCTGAGCATGCGCTGGCGCTGGTGATGACCCTCAACCGCCAGACCCATCGCGCCTACAACCGCGTGCGCGAAGGTAACTTCATGCTTGATGGCCTGCTTGGGCGCACCCTGCATGGCCGCACGGTCGGCATTGTGGGTACCGGCAAGATCGGCCTGGCCACCGCACGCATCTTCAAGGGCATGGGCTGCATCGTGCTGGGGCATGATCCGTATCCGTCACCGGACTTCGCAGGTGTGGGCGAGAGGGTGGGCTTGGATGAACTGCTGGCGCGCGCCGACATCGTCTCGCTGCATTGCCCGCTGACGCCTGAGACCCACCACTTGATCAATGATGCGTCACTGGCCCGGATGAAACCGGGCGCGATGCTGGTCAACACCTCGCGCGGCGGGCTGGTCGATACCCATGCGGTGATCCGCGCGCTGAAGTCGCGGCGGCTCGGTCATCTGGCCATCGACGTGTACGAGCAGGAAAGCGCGCTGTTCTTCCAGGACCTGTCCGGCGAGATCATCGACGACGAGGCCTTCCAGCGCCTGATGACCTTCCCCAACGTGCTGGTGACCGGCCACCAGGGCTTCTTCACCGTGGAGGCGCTGCAGGAGATCTCGGCGATCACGCTGGGGAACCTGCAGGATTTCGCGGCTGGGCGGGTGTGCGCCAACCGGGTAGAAGCGAGCTGAGCCGGATGGATTGACCGCCGGGGCGCCCAGCCCGTAAAATCGCGGGCTCCGCCGGAATAGCTCAGTTGGTAGAGCGGCGCATTCGTAATGCGTAGGTCGCAGGTTCGACTCCTGTTTCCGGCACCAGTTGTAGAAAAGCCCCGGCCTTTGGTCGGGGCTTTTTGTTTGGGCGTTCGACCCGGGTGGGGGCTGGCCCCGGCTCCGCAGGGTTATCAGATTAATCTGATTCACATTCGGGCCGGAGCCTGCTATCAAGAGGGCGGGTGCGAAGGGGAATTCGTACCGGCTCCAACGTCTGCACTGTCGTCCCTGGTCAAACATCAGGGAAGGGGCGCAGCTGTGCCTGGAATCGAGGTTCCAGATCGCCAACGGACGGAGGATTCTTCAATCATTGCGCGGCTCCCGCTCTCGGGGGCATACGTAGGGAGGGGGAAGCATGCAGGGAAGACGAGTGTCTGGGGCTGCCAGCACGTACAAGTCCCGCAAAGGAGGGGCCTTGAAGGCGCGTGTTCGCAACTGGATCCTCCTGGTCTCAGGTACCTGTGGCCTGACCGCTTTTCATGCACAAGGGCAGGAGGTTCCCAGTTATGCCGAGTCGATCAAGGTTGGAAGTACGGTCGCCCCTCTTGACCAGAATGCCTTCGGCGAGCGCCTGGACAAATACAAAGGGGACCTGTCCTTTCACCAGACCGATCTGGTTCTGAAAGGCACGGGGCCGGATATCGTCATCGGCAGAACGTATGAGCTGGGACGCTATCGAAAGGGCGATGGCCCCCTGGGTTTTGCAGACTGGTCGCCGTCCATACCCCACATGCTCACAAGGGGAAGCGCGGAAAAGCCCTGGCGTGTGGTCCAGCAGGACGCTTTGAAGCGCTGCACCTTCTTCTCCGCAAGTGGGCCGGTCATTCCCATCCCTGTGAGGGAGTGGTGGGAGGGCTACGAGCTCGTTGACGAGCTGGGGCGAACGCAGATGCCGATGCGCCGGGATCCCAACAATCCGGTGGCGCCCTCAAACAATCCGGCAGGCTATCCCGTTGTGACCCAGGCGGGCTGGCAGGCGAGCTGCCTGCCGCAGACATCCAATGGGCAGGAGGGCGAGGGCTTCAGCTTCCTGTCTCCAGCAGGCAACCGCTACCGGTTGGATCGTCTGCTGGTCTCCCGCCGATCGCAGGTCCACATCCTCGAGAGAGACCCGGCACCGCCTGTACGCGCACGCGTAAGCACGCTCGCCATGGTTGCCAGTCGAATCGAAGATCGCTTCGGGAATTTTGTCGACTACAACTATGACGGCGACAGACTGATCTCGATAAGCGGCAGCGATGGTCGTCTGGTCACGTTCGAATGGAACGACGATGTCATCACTGCGATGAATGCCAATGGTCGTGTGTGGACCTACAGCTACGCCATCGAGGGGACATCTGCCATCTCCCAGTTCAAGAGCCTGAAATCGGTGACTCAGCCGGATGGAAGCCGTTACACCTTCGATCTGGGCACGCTCTATTCACTGGTTGCGCCGCCGCCGCCCACGGAATGCGCGCCTCCTGATACTTCAGCCATCAATCGGCCCGTACAGGCTTCGATGGCCGGACCCTCGGGCTTGTCCGCAACGTATCTGCTGAATGTTGCCAGACGTGGGCGATCCAACGTGCCCTACGAATGTGTTCCCGCAAATGCGATGAGCGAAGAACACGTGGTGACCCCTTCCGCCTATGACGTGTATGCGCTGAGTTCAAGAACGTACACCGGTCCAGGTGTAAACCAGACGTGGCAATACGCCTATGGAGCACCCAATCCCAGCTGGACTCATCAGTGCGCTGGGGGTGTATCCGAACTGTGCAGACGACCGAAACGCTGCCCGGCGGCCGCTGGGTGCGCAGTACCTTCAGCAACGAATGGGGCGCATACGAGGGCAAGCTGGTGGTGGTCGAGGACGGAGGCACAGGAGCTACGCTTCCAACCAGAACGACTCGGTACCATTACGCTCCATCCAGCGGGAATGCCTATCCTGCGGTGCTGGGCGCTGTGCCCGCCAGTTCACCATGGGCGTCAAATTTCGCTCCGCTGAGCAGCCTTACGCCAGTTCACCAGGTGGACATCGAGCTGGATGGTGATTGGTATCGTTCCATCTTCGGGGGCTACAACGCGTTTGCGCAACCCTTGTCCCGGTCCGATCTGGATTCCACAGGCGGAGGTCGCACTCTGGATTTCGCGCCCGTGAACAACGTGCAGCATTGGGTGCTGGATCTGCCCGGAACAACATCACTGGCCGGGAATGCGGTTGCTTCCGAGCAGGTGACCTACGACGACAAGGCCCGACCCATATTGGTGAGCATCTTTGGGCGCATTGACCGCACCGCCGAGTACTGGCCCGACGGAAATCTGCGCAGTGTCGTGGACGGCAGGGGCAATGCGACACTCCTTTCAGAGTGGTACCGGGGGACGCCACGCCAAACCGTCTTCGCCGACGGTACCTCCCAGCGTGTCGACGTCGATGCTAATGGCTGGATCACCTCCGTGGTCGATGAGGCCAACAACAAGACCTGCTACGCATTTGATCGTATGGGCCGGATAAGTGGCATCACTTTTCCGGCTGCCACGGCTGGGGTTTGCGACGGCAGCATCAGCAATCCGGTGGCAGTTGCATTCGGACCCGTTGGCAGCGCGGAGCATGGACTTGCTGCAGGGCATTGGCGAAGGACGGAGACGCGAGGCAATGCAGTCAACGAACAGTTCTTCGATGCCCTGTGGCAGCCGGTGCTTTCTACCAGGCGTGACAACGGACGTGCCGATGCTGTTGCCTGGATTCGGCGCAGCTATGACGAAGCGGGGAGAACTACTTTCGAGTCCTATCCCACACGGACACCGGAAGGCGCGACGTCAGGTGTATGGACCGAATATGACGCTGTGGGACGAGTGAGTTCGACATCCCAAGACAGTGAAGTTGGATTGCTGACCACAGTCACGACCTACCAGGCCGGCAACTCGGCGCTGACCCGACTCCCTGAAGGGCAGGTCACGGCCTATCGATTCGATGGCTATGGTGCTCCGGTGAAAGAGCTTCCTGCGGTCATTGATCGTCCCGAATCGGCTCGGACGTCCATCCAGCGCGACGCGTGGGGCAAGCCCTTGAGCATTGAAAGGAGCAAGCGATGAGCCGTCCTGGACCGATTCGGCAATCGTGCTTCGTCTGGCGCCCGGGGCTGCATGCCGCGGTACTCGTGGTATCGCTTTTGTTGTGCGCATCAGCATTCGCCGCCCCGCCACGATGTGAGGATGGGAGCCGGCCGCATCCAACGAAAGGTTGTCCGGACGACTACGAACCCCTGCCAGGTTCGCTTCAAAGGCAGTCGACCTACATCTCGATGTCGGTGCCCACGCAGATGGTGGTCGGGCAGCTCTATGCAGTCAGTGTCACCTACAAGAACATTGGCAAGGCCACATGGACGAATGAGCAGAATTTCAGGCTGGGCTCCTGGTATCCCCCTGACAATCTGACCTGGGGAACTTCCCGGGCCAACCTGCCGGGGCCCGTCGCACCCAACGAGACGGTGACTATCCCCTTTACCGTGCGAGCCCCTACACAGCCCGGTCAGCACGGATTCCAGTGGCGGATGGTGCAGGACGGAGTGGAGTGGTTCGGCGGTGAAACGCCCGCGCCGATGGTCAATGTCGTTGCTTCCAACGTTACGGGCTACATCGACGGAATCTCTGGAGCCCACTTGGTGGGATGGGCCTGCTCGACGGGGATCGAAACTCCGATTGACGTCCATCTCTATGTGGGGGGCGCTGCTGGGCAGGGGGTTGGTGTCTCCTCGACCCGAGCAGATCTGCCTGCCGGTGCCGGCGTAGCGTCCGCTTGCGGGACGCAGGGTGACGCACACGGTTTCCGCATACCCATTGATGGCGGGCTGATCGCAGCGCATCAGGGGAAAACCATCCATGTGCACGGCATTTCGCCCGTTGGAGCAGCCAACTACGAGATAGGGCGGTCAGGCGTGTTCGTGGTGCCGGCCAACCAGCAGCCAGTCGTAACGCTGGTATCTCCGGCGCATGGCGCCGTGTACTCAGAAGGCACGGTCATTCGTCTCTCTGCAACGGCCAGCGATGCGGACGATGGCGTTGCATCGGTGAGCTTCGTCGTGGACGGCGCCACGATCGGCGTGACGTCCCCGCCCAATCACTTTGTTGACTGGGTGGCATCACCGGGCAGCCATACGGTACAGGCATCTGTACGCGATACGCGTGGAGCGGTGGCGTTGAGTGACTCCAGGACCGTGCACGCATCAAAGGTCTCAGGTGCGATCACGGGTCTGCGGGACGGCAATATCGTCGGCTGGGCCTGCTCGACGCATGTGCCTGGGCCGATCAAAGTGCGTGTGTTCATTGGAGGGCCTGAGGGCGCAGGACTATCTGCTGGAGAGTATCTGGCTGACCGGGCAGGTCCCACTGAAAGGGCGGCCCAGTGCGCAACGGGGAGCGCGCATAACTTCCTGATCACTCCTTCGGCTGAGGTGCTTCAGGCTGGCTTGGGAAAGACCATTCACGCCTATGGTGTTTCCGCGCTGACCGGACAGCCGGTTGCGCTCGAAGGCTCAGGGCATCACGCGCTCTCAGCGAACCAGGCGCCAGTCGTCCGCATCACCGCCCCGCAAGCGACGACTGCGCTGACCACGCCTGCGACCACGCTCTTCAGCGCCTCGGCGAGCGACGCCGACGGCGTTGTCAGTGATGTCAGGCTTTACCGGGACGGAGCGCTTGTCGCGGAATTGTCCTCGGCTCCCTATCAGGTGCAGCTGACGGGGCTGGGCGAAGGACCGCACACGCTGCGCGCCGTTGCCCGCGACTCCAGGGGGGCATCGGGTAGCGACGAGATCACGATCAGCGTGAGCGCGCCGCAGTCACCCGCCAGTGCTGCTCGGCGATACGTGTATGACGCCCAGCAGCGGCTATGCAAGGTGATCGAGCCGGAAACCGGTGCGACCGTGATGGAGTATGACGGGGCTGGCAATGTGATCTGGTCTGCTGCGGGCCTGGCACTGCCGGATGCCGGGCGCTGTGATCGCGAATCGGCCTGGTCTTCTGGACGTCGGGTCGATCGCGTCTACGACGTGCGAAACCGCCTTGTGGAACTGCGCTTTCCTGATGGCAGGGGCAATCAGCGCTGGGAGTACACGCCTGACGGGCTTCCCTCGAAGGTGATCACCAGCAACGATGGGCCGAACGCCGCGGTCGTCAACAGCTATCGATACTCACCAAGCCGGCAGCTCATATGGGAAGAGTCGACCCTCGATGGCGGCAGTCCGCTTTCAATAGGCTATGGCCGCGATCGAAACGGAAATCTGTCCAGCGAGACACGACCAGGAGGGCTGACACTGAGCTATGAGCCCGACGCTCTTGGCCAGGCCAGACGAATCTCTGACAGTGCTGGAGCGCTCTATGCCGAGAACATCGCCTGGCATCCCAACGGTGCGCTCGCTGGCATGCGCTATGGCAACGGCATCGAGCATCAGGGCGTGCTCAATGCGCGGATGCTTCCGTCGCAATTAAAGGATGGTACTGCCAGCGAGCTTCTGTATCAGTACGGCGCCAATGGTGATGTTTCGGCAATCATCGATCGGCAGCAGGGAACTGCGCATGACATCCGTATAGGGTACGACGGCCAGGGCAGGCTGACGCTTGCGCAGTCGGCTTCCTTCGGGGGCGATGGCGCATTCCGCTACACCTATGACGTGCAGGACAATCTACTGAGCGCGCAGCTGGGCGGCGTGCGCAGCCAGCAGTTCTGGTATGACGCGCGCAATCAGCTGACCAATGTCCGCGATGACGCTGGCGCGACGGTGGCCGGATTGGCCTGGGATGTTCAAGGCAATCTCTCGCTGCGCAACGGGCGCAAGTACGACTTCGACTTTGGCAACAGGCTGCGCGAGGTGAAGGAGGCCGAGCGCTATGCCTACGATGCCTATGGGCGGCGTGCCGTGGCGTACGATGCCCAGGGGCAACGCCTGCGCGCGATGTATTCGTTGGCCGGGCAGCTGGTGCATGAGGAGCGACGAGGCAAGGGCGCCTCGGAGTACATCCATGTAGGTGGTCGACTGCTGGCCACCCGCAGCCCGACGGGTGTTACCTGGACGCATGTGGATGCACTGGGCAGCCCGGTTGCGGTCACGGACGGCACAGGAAGTGTTGTCGAGCGACGCCGGTTTGAGCCGTATGGTGCCGAGTTGGGCGGACAGGTCAAGGACGGGCCGGGGTACACCGGGCATGTGAGCGATTCGGCCACAGGGCTGACTTACATGCAGCAGCGGTACATGGATGCGCTGTTGGGGGTGTTCCTGTCGGTGGATCCGGTGACGGCATATGAGCAGCCAGTTGGGCAGTTCAATCGCTATCGGTATGCGAGCGGGAATCCGTATAAGTTCACGGATCCCGATGGGCGGATGAGTCGTAAGGATATTGAGGCGGCAAACCAATCTTTCCTCCTTGAGAAAAGCAAGAGGCCTGTCGATCGCCTTGTGGATATGGTCGCTTCGACGATTCAGGATGCTAGGGGCGATATTAAGGAAATTTCTTCGGCGGCCCATTCTGGGTCCGGGGAGGTTCCGATTGCGGCAGTGATCAGCATTGCGTCAATGGCAACTCCGGTTGGCCCGGAGATCAGGCCGGCTGTTGCCGAGGTGAGAAGCCTCATCGCGACTCACGGGAGGACCATGAGCAATAAAGCCCTGGATCGCCTTGTGAAAAGTATAAGAAGCGATGGAGCTGTGAGAGAGTCTCTGGTTGTCACGCGACATGAAGGGGCGCTTTACATTCTAGATGGTCACCATCGCGCATTGGCCGCGCCGCGAGCGGGAGTGTCTGAGGTCCCTGTAAGAGAGGTTCAGTTGCCGTGGGGGGCATATAAGAGCCCGGCGGATTTGGTGTATTCTGCGGGGCCTGGATACTGATATGGGTGTGAGGATTTGTCATATAGAGATCTTCATAGGGAAGGTCTCAAAATTTATATTTGACGGGGTTTCATGTGAATTCATTTGATCGTGTTGCCGCGGCCTTGGTTTCTGCAAGAAATTTTCTCCTTGTCGGGGGGCGGGCTGGTGATGCGCTAGCTGCTCTGAGTGGGGTTTCGGGAGACGTCGAAGCCATTGAGGTGATTCCCGCAAGGGCGTTGATTGAGTTTGCAATTGACGCTGCTGTTGCTAGTGTTTCTAATGGGAATATTCGCGGAGCTGTAATTATTTTAAATGTAGTTCACAATATTCCTTTGAGTGTCGAGAGGCTTGGAAATTGGGACTTCGATTATTTTGTGTCCGTTGAGGTTTCAGAGCTTTTGGATAATTATTCGTTTCTTGATGATGCGGAAGTGATGGTCCTTGCGCTATTTCGTGCTTCTGTAGATATCCGTGGATTTGGCGCATTTGGCGCACTTGGCTCTGAGAGTCTCGGGCCCGTTCCTTGCGAGTAGTGCCTGTCTGGCCCGTTGTTAGCCGCTTTGTTTGCTCGTGTGGCCTGTTTGCTGGATTCGTAATAAGTAGGTCACAGGCTCGACTCCTGTTCCCGGTGTCAGTTGCATGAAATGCTCCTGCCTAGGTCGGGGCTATTTGTCTCGGCTATGGGCGGCGTGCGGTGGCCTACGACGCCCAGGGGCAACGCCTGCGCGCGATGTATTCGTTGGCCGGGCAGGTGGTGCATGAAGAGCGACGAGGCAAGGGCGCCTCGGAGTACATCCATGTAGGTGGTCGACTGCTGGCCACCCGCAGCCCGACGGGTGTTACCTGGGTGCATGTGGATGCACTGGGCAGCCCGGTCGCTGTCACGGATGGCACAGGAAGTGTTGTCGAGCGACGCCGGTTTGAGCCGTATGGTGCCGAGTTGGGCGGGCAGGTCAAGGACGGGCCGGGGTACACCGGGCATGTGAGCGATTCGGCCACAGGGCTGATTTACATGCAGCAGCGGTACTATGATTCGCAGCTGGGTCGGTTTCTTTCGGTGGATCCAGTTGCACCTGATCCGAGCAAAGATCAAAACTTTAGCCGCTATAAATATGCCAACAATAATCCCTATCGTTTCATTGATCCGGATGGTAGACAAGAAAGGTCTGCCGAACGATTTGGTGATGCGTTCGCTGAGGATCCTGGCGCATTTGAGCAATTTGGTCCCGCGGCTGTTACGGCTACTCAGGTTGCACTAAACACAACACCTATTGTTGGTTCTTTCCTTGGTGCGGCGTTCAGGCAGGTAGCTCAAGGCAATGTTGCACCGAGAGGCAGCTCGGGTGGTCCGCGTGCGGGTAAGGACTTTACGCCAGCTGGTAAGCGAGAGGTGATTCAGAAAAATGAGCAGGAAAACAGTGGTCAGACGACGCGCGAGGGCTGTTTGGTTGCTACGACTCCCGCTCAACAGAGTCAGCGAGGGGTATCTATGCCAAAAAACGAAACCAGGATTGACCACATAATTCCGAAATCAAAAGGCGGGGATGGGGCGCCTTCTAATGGACGGGTTTTGTGTAGTTCCTGTAATATTAATAAAAGCAATAGAGTTGACTGGATTCCTCCCAAAGATCGGATGCCATGAGTATAGACCAGTACGTAAAGATTTTATTTAGATTGCCGAAGCAGAATGGATATCCTCCCGTTGAGTGGGAGGGGTTGTGGGCTCTCCCTCAAGGTGAAGGCTATCGCATCGATAATGTGCCGTTTTACGCTCGGCTTGTCAGTTTCGGTGATGTTGTATTTGCAGCTGAAGTGAATGGTGATCTGGTATTCGATGGTGTGAAAGTTCCTGGTGGGCATTCAACAATTCGCGTTATATCGTATTCGAGTGAATTGGTATCCGAGATGCGGGGTGGATTCGAAAGTCTTGGCTGCTCTACCGAGTTGAGTAATATTGAAACCTTTTTTTCTGTCGATGTTCCGCCGAAGTTGATTATCAGCGTGTTGTCGATCTTTTGAGTATGTACGCGGAGAGCGGCGCGTTGGACTATGAAGAGGCCTCGATTCAGCATGATGATGCAAGTGGCGGACTATGATTTTATGTATTTCTGGTGTTGTCTTGTTTGAACAAATTTCCAATGTGATAGAGTCTGTGCTGCCTTATTTGCTTTCAATGAATTAATTTTTTCTTTGGTTGGTTGTATGCCCTGCTTGCGGTCTGTTGCTTGAGGGTGGCCGGTGACTTGCGAAAAGTGTTGTCGAGCGACGCCGGTTTGAGCCGTATGGTGCCGAGTTGGGCGGGCAGGTCAAGGACGGGCCGGGGTACACCGGGCATGTGAGTGACTCGGCCACCGGGCTGAGCTACATGCAGCAGCGGTACATGGATCCGCAGTTGGGTGTGTTCCTGTCCGTGGATCCGGTGACGGCTTACGCAAACCCAGTTGGTATGTTCAACCGCTACAGATACGCATCGGGGAACCCTTACCGATATACGGACCCTGATGGCCGCTGTGATACATCTTTCTGCCAGTTCTGGGGGGCGTTGGACGCGCGGTCGGTGATGCTGCCTACAGCATTGGCCGGAATGCTGGCCCGAGCGTATACGGCACCGTAGATATGTCCCGAACGCGGGAGCTAAATGGCGGCCCGTTGTTTGGTGCGCCGGCGAGTCAAGTTGGGCAAGGTGGCTACAAATTCGGTTCCGCACTAATGGTTGCGGAAGGGATGCGGGGCGCTGGTCAGGCCGTCGGAGGGCTCGCAACGGCTGAAGCTCGATTGGCGAACAGTGCATTGGTAGTTCGAGGTGGCTCCGCTCAGGGAGCAAATTCAGCGGCCGGAATTGGGAAGGGTACCGGCCAGCATCCAGCAGGGCCCTTCGGTTTCTCCGCAGAGAGTGCAAATGGATCGTCGTTCTGCCAGTTGTGCAGCAATATAACTCACAATCAGGTCGGTGTTTCCACGGTTGGGCAGGTAAGGGCTGCGGGAGGTGATGTCATCTCGACAGGCGGGGTCTCGCCGACGCACGCAACAGTTGTAGGGCTTGAGCCGGAAGCAGCGAGCCGGTTGTTTTCCCCTACAGTATCCAATCCGGTTCCGGCCGTTGAAAGGCTGCAGAGGCCATAGATGTCTGAGCTCAGAATATTTGTCGACTTCAACAATAGAGATGCTGATGGCTTCTTGAGGCTTAACCTCACGGGGACGCTGGAGGATCTGAGAAGAGAGCAACTGGTTCTCGAAGAGGGGATGCCCGCTACAGGATCAGACGGTGATCTCACTGCTAAGATCATCGTTGTTGCACCTGGAATTGAAGGCGTATGGCGGGGGAGGATCGTTGAAGGTCCTTGGGAGGAGGGGGCATAAACTGGTACCCGTTGTTGGTTAGGTTGGGAGACGCTCCCCGCCCGATCGGGGGAAGCAAGAGCCAAGCCCAAATGACAGGCCCGTTGGCTTCCGGATCCTACCCAAGGAGGGCTTTGGGGATGAACGGTGAAAGCTGCGCTTCTGGCCAGAATTGTGGAAAGAATGTGGGCGAGCGTGGCTGAAGATGCTCTGTGACATCTGCGCCGGTATGGCCGACTGCTGCATGGCGTGTTTGGCCTTGGCGCCGCTTGGCTGCTGTTGCGGTTCAGTTGGCGAGTCACCTTTGCGTAGGTCGCAGGTTCGACTCCTGGTTCCGGCACCAGTTGTAATGAGAAGCCCTGGCCTTGGTCGGGGCTTTTTGTTTGGGCATTTGAAGCAATCACAGTCCTTACGTTATGAGCGCGAACTCTTATCAGGTTCAAGCGCCCGCACCGGCTGCCGAAGCACAGTCTTCAACCGCGCTGCGTCGGTCCTGCGCGGATCGCTCAGGTAGATCTCGTGATGGGGGCCGGCGAAGGTGTATCCCAGAGATGGCATCAGTTCGTCGTGCAGACGGGCCAGGGCCGGACCCTCGTCATCGTAGGCGCCTACATGCAGGGTCTGCAGGCAGAGGCCCTCTTCAAGAATTTCATGGCGAAAGCTGGCCGGAACGTCGCCTAGTTTCTTCGCCGCCTTGGCGATGGCAGCCTCCAGCTGTGCTGGACTGATCCCGTCCGGCGTACGGATCATCACCGTCCACCTCCACTCATCCTTGCGGCGTGCCACAAAGCTCGACGGATCCTCGGCGGTCCAAAGCGCTTCCAGCGGCGGCACCACGTAGTCCTGGCCCCCGGCCTTCAGCGCGAACTTCAGTGCATAGCTCACCGAGTACAGCCACTGCACCGCCTGCACATACGCGGGGGCGGTATTCGGATCGCCGCGACCGTCGACCATCAGGTAGGGCAGGGGCGGCACGTCCACCGTCACAAACCGGCCCGCCGGGGGCTGGTACAACGCGCGATCGCGCTCCTTGAAGTCGATCTTGTCCATGGGGCTTCCTCCGACGCCGAGCATCCCATGCATTGCCCGCGCGCGCGTGTCTGAACATGTTCAGGTCACTTTGCCGAACACGGGCGGAGCAGGCACCATCGCCCGATCCCAGGATGCCGCCCCCGGGTGTTCTGCCCGCCGCGCCCGCGCGGTGCGACAACGTGTCGCAGCCAGAATCGGGCCTTTCCTGCGCTCGATCAATGTCAATGCCTTTCTTAAATGATGGGTGACGGCCTAAAATTGAAAGGCTGACTCGACCCCACCTCCCTACCTGTCTTCCGGACCGGTGGGACCGGCTTTGGCCGGAACAGGCAGGACGGGGAACGGCATTCCCTCGCAATTGGATCGACCGATGATTCCGTTGAAAACCCTTGGGCGCTGGTTGCGCCCGGGCCTGCTGCTGTCGTTGCTGGTGATGCTCACCGGCTGCGATGCCGTGGCCATCCTCAGTCCGAAGGGCCAGATCGGCCAGGATGAGAAGACCCTGCTGATCACGGCCACCGTGCTCATGCTGCTGGTCGTCATCCCGGTCATCATCATGACCCTGACCTTCGCGTGGAAGTATCGCGCCTCCAACACCAAGGCCCGTTACGAGCCGAAGTGGTCCCACTCGACGGCGATCGAGGTGGTGGTGTGGTCCATTCCCTGCATGATCGTGCTGGTACTGGCGGTCCTGACCTGGCGCTCGTCGCACGCACTGGACCCGTACAAGCCGCTGGATTCGGACGTCAAGCCGGTCACCATCGAGGCGATCTCGCTGGACTGGAAGTGGCTGTTCATCTATCCGGAAGAGAAGGTGGCGGTCGTCAACGAAATCAAGTTCCCGGTCAACACGCCGCTGAACTTCAAGATCACGTCCGATTCGGTGATGAATGCCTTCTTCATCCCGCACCTGGGCAGCATGATCTACTCGATGGCTGCGATGGAGACCAAGCTCCACCTGATCGCCAACGAGACCGGTGAATTCCCGGGCATGTCCTCGCACTACAGCGGCGCGGGCTTCGCCAAGATGCACTTCACCGCCTACTCGGTCACCGATGCCGAATACCGCCAGTGGCTGGACCAGGTCCGCGCCGGCGAGCAGACCCTGGACAAGGCCTCGTTCAAGGCCCTGGGTGAAGCACGCAACGCCGAGTGGTATCCGGTCACTTACTTCGGCAAGACCGAAGAAGGCCTGTTCGACTGGGTCATCGCCAAGCACATGGGCGACAACAAGCACTACGGCATGAAGCACGAACACGCCGGTGCCGCCGCTGCCGATGCCGCCAGCCATGAAGCGCATGAGGGCCACGCCCCCAGTGACGCGCATGATTCCAAGGAATCGGGTGAAAACCTGGATGCCAACGAACACGAACACGCAGGCCATGCTGGCCACGCGGGTTCGGGAGAATGAACATGTTGGGAAAACTCTCTCTTGAGTCGATCCCCCACGATCCGATCGTCCTGACGACGTTGATCGGCGCGGTGCTGGGTGGCCTGGGCGTGATGGCCCTGATCACCAAGTTCAAGCTGTGGGGCTATCTGTGGAAGGAGTGGTTCACCTCGGTGGATCACAAGAAGATCGGCGTGATGTACCTCATCGTCGCCTTCGTCATGCTGCTGCGCGGTTTCTCCGACGCCATCATGATGCGTACCCAGCAGGCGCTTGCCGTCGGCGGGTCCGAGGGTTACCTGCCGCCGCACCACTACGACCAGATCTTCACCGCCCACGGCGTGATCATGATCTTCTTCGTGGCGATGCCGTTGATCACCGGCCTGATGAACCTGGCCGTGCCGCTGCAGATCGGTGCGCGCGACGTCGCGTTCCCGTTCGTCAACTCGCTCAGCTTCTGGCTGTTCGTGTCCGGCGCGGTGCTGATCATGCTGTCGCTGTGGATCGGTGAGTTCGCTGCCACCGGCTGGCTGGCGTTCCCGCCGTTGTCGGGCATCGAATACAGTCCAAGCGTCGGCATGGACTATTACATCTGGGGTCTACAGGTCGCAGGCCTGGGTACCACGCTGAGCGGTATCAACTTCTTCATCACCATCCTGAAGATGCGTACCCCCAGCATGAAGCTGATGCAGATGCCGGTGTTCACCTGGACTGCCCTGGTGACCAACGTGCTGATCGTCGCCGCCTTCCCGGTGCTGACCATCACCCTGGTGCTGCTGACCCTGGACCGTTACCTGGGTACGCACTTCTTCACCAATGACGGTGGCGGCAACGCCATGCTGTACATCAACCTGATCTGGATCTGGGGTCACCCGGAGGTGTACATCCTGGTCCTGCCGGCGTTCGGTGTGTTCTCCGAAGTCATCGCGACCTTCTCGCGCAAGGCGCTGTTCGGCTACAAGGGCATGGTCTACGCCACCGCCTGCATCGGCGTGCTGTCGTTCATCGTGTGGCTGCACCACTTCTTTACCATGGGCTCGGGTGCCAACGTCAATGCCTTCTTCGGCATCACGACGATGATCATCTCGATCCCGACCGGCGTGAAGATCTTCAACTGGCTGTTCACCATGTTCCGCGGCCGCGTGCACTTCACCACCCCGGTGCTGTGGACCATCGGCTTCATGGTCACCTTCGTCATCGGCGGCATGACCGGCGTGATGCTGGCGATCCCGGCCATCGACTTCGTGCTGCACAACAGCCTGTTCCTGATCGCCCACTTCCACAACGTCATCATCGGCGGCGTGGTGTTCGGCATGTTCGCCGGCATCACCTACTGGTGGCCGAAGATGTTCGGCTTCCGCCTCAATGAGTTCTGGGGCAAGTGCGCGTTCTGGTGCTGGTTCATCGGCTTCTACGTGACCTTCATGCCGATGTACGTGCTGGGCTTCATGGGCATGACCCGTCGTCTGCAGAGCACCGTCAACCCGGCTTACGAGCCGCTGCTGTTGATCGCCGCTGCAGGTGCCTTCATCGTGGGTGCCGGCATCCTGTGCCAGATCATCCAGGTGGCCGTGTCGATCCGCGACCGCAAGAAGACCGTCGACCTGACCGGCGACCCGTGGGATGCCCGTACGCTGGAGTGGGAAACCTCTTCGCCGCCGGCCTTCTACAACTTCGGCACCCTGCCGGAAGTCACCGAGCTGGACGATTTCTGGGAGCGCAAGCAGCGTGGTGAAGCCTGGCCGAAGCCGGCCAAGTACACCGACATCCACATGCCGCGCAA
Source organism: Stenotrophomonas sp. GD03654 (assembly GCF_029845105.1). Classification (NCBI taxonomy): domain Bacteria; kingdom Pseudomonadati; phylum Pseudomonadota; class Gammaproteobacteria; order Lysobacterales; family Lysobacteraceae; genus Stenotrophomonas; species Stenotrophomonas sp. GD03654. The sequence goes on from NZ_JAOCLC010000025.1 coordinate 63,763, forward strand.
CACCGGCACGGGCGTTGTCATCGGTGCCTTCAGCCTGGTGTTCGGCTTCGCGATGATCTGGCACATCTGGTGGCTGGCCATCGTCGGCTTCGTCGGCATGATCGCCACGTTCATCTACCGCACCTTCGACCAGGACGTGGACTACTGGGTCCCGGCCGCCGAGGTGGAACGCATCGAGAACGAACACCGCAAGCACCTGGAAGCCCAGGGCCTGGTGAAGTCGGAGCTGAAGGCATGAGCACCAATACCTCGACCCTGAGCCACGGGCACGCCGCGCACGCGGCGGCCCATGGCCATGACGACCACGAGCACCACGACACCGGCGGCAACACCGTCTTCGGTTTCTGGGTGTACCTGATGAGCGACTGCCTCATCTTCGCCTCGCTGTTCGCCACCTACGTGGTGCTGGCAGGCGGTACCGATGGTGGCCCGACCGCGAAGGACCTGTTTGAACTGCCGTTCGTGGCGTGGGAAACCGCGCTGCTGCTGACCTCGTCGCTGACCTTCGGCCTGGGCATGATCGCCATGCACCGCAAGCAGATGGGCCAGATGTACCTGTGGCTGGGCATCACCTGGCTGCTGGGCTTCGGCTTCATGTGCATGGAAGTGTGGGAGTTCCAGCACCTGATCCACCAGGGCTACGGTCCGGACCGCAGTGCCTTCCTGTCGGCGTTCTTCGCCCTGGTCGGTACCCACGGCCTGCACGTCAGCGCCGGCCTGCTCTGGCTGCTGGTGATGTTCGTGCAGCTGAAGAAGTACGGCCTGACCCCGACCAACAAGACCCGCATGGCGTGCCTGAGCCTGTTCTGGCACTTCCTGGACCTGATCTGGATCGGCGTGTTCTCCGTCGTCTACCTCAATGGAGCGCTGTAATGGCACATGACAACCATGCACACGACCACGCAGCCGGCGGCGAGAGCCACGGCAGCGTCAAGTCCTACCTGATCGGCTTCGTGCTGGCGGTGGTGCTGACCGTCATCCCGTTCTGGATGGTGATGTCGGGCGACTTCTCGCGCACCGTCAACGGTGTGGTGATCGCGGTCACCGCGGTGCTGCAGATGCTGGTCCATCTGGTGTTCTTCCTGCACCTGGACCGCTCTTCGGAAAGCCGCTGGAACGTCAACGCTGCGGCCTTCACCGTGGTGGTGATCGGCATCATCGTGATCGGGACCCTGTGGGTCATGCACAACATGAACGTGCACATGATGCACTGACGTCCTGGCGACGTTGTCACGCAGAAAGGCCGCCCTCGGGCGGCCTTTTTGTTTGTC
>NZ_JAOCLC010000026.1:0-62169 GCF_029845105.1 Stenotrophomonas sp. GD03654
CCACCTGCCCGGACCGGGCCAGTGCCGAGCGCATCACGCACGCGCTGGTCGGCGAGCGCCTGGCCGCGTGCGTGACGCGCCTCGATGGCGCGCAGTCGACCTATCGCTGGCAGGGCGAGGTGACTACCGACAGCGAACTGCAGCTGCTGGTGAAGACCACTGCGAGCCGCGTTGATGACGCGATTGCCCGGATCGTCGAACTGCATCCGTATGAACTCCCGGAGTGCATCGCGGTCGAAACCCGGGCCGGCCTGCCGGCATATCTGGATTGGATCCGGGCACAGACCCGGGAGGACACTGTTTGAAGACTCTGATTGCGCGTGGCGCCGCCTTGTGCGCCCTGTTGTGGCTCTCGCTGCCCGCCTTCGCTCTGGATGAGAAGGACCTGCTGCCGGTGGACCAGGCGTTCGCGCTGACCGCGACCGCCCCCGAACGTGGCCAGGTGCAACTGCAGTTCAAGATCGCACCGGGCTATTACCTGTATCGCCACCGCACCAGCGTCAAGGCCGACCCGGCCTTCAATGCCGGCGCGCTGCAGATGCCCAGGGGCGACAAGCACCACGACGATTTCTTCGGCGAGGTCGAAACCTATCGCGAGCGCCTGCAGGCCACCCTGCCCGGCACGCCGACCGAGGCCGCCGGCACCATCAGTCTGGAAGTCCGTTACCAGGGCTGCGCCGATGCCGGTGTCTGCTACCCGCCGCAGAAGCGCGTGGTGCAGGTCACGCTGCCGGGTGCCGGGGCACAGGCCACCGCTCCTGCCGCGCGCCCCGCCGGCGCCAGCCCGTTCAACAACCCGCTGGCCGGTGCCGGCAACAGCGGCGGCCTGCGCCTGCCAGGTGCAGCCAGCAACAGCCAGGCGCTGCCACTGCCCTCGGAACAAGCGTTCGGCTTCGACGCCATCGCCAGTGACGGCAACACCCTGCTGCTGCGCTTCAGCCCGGCGCCGGGCTACTACCTGTATCGCGACCGCACCTCGCTGAAGCTGGAGGGCAGCACCGGCGTGCTGGCCGACAAACCGCGCTGGCCTGCCGCACAGTCGCATCGCGACGAGCACTTCGGCGACGTCTCGGTCTACTTCAATCAAGTGGAAGTGCCGCTGCCGCTGCGCCGCTCCGTCACCGATGCGGTAGACAGCACCCTGGTGGTGACTTTCCAGGGCTGCCAGACCGATGGCATCTGCTACCCGCCGATGACCCGCCGGGTAAAGCTGTCCATTCCGGCCGGCAAGGTCAACGCCAGCGCCGACCAGGTGCCACCGCGCAACGAGGTGATCAGCCCGCTGCCTGCCGCCAACGGCGCACCACGCGAAGCCGCAAACGGCGCTCCGCTGCGTCTGCTGCCGACCGTGCCCAACGATGATGCAGCGGCCCCGGCAACCGTCGGCGGTGAAGACGCAGGCAATGAATTCGCCCCGGACGCACGCGGTGACAACGCCCTGCGTACGCGCCCGCCGGCGAGTACGCCGAACCCGGACCGTTCGTTCGTCTGGGTGCTGCTGCTGGCGCTGGCCGGTGGCCTGGTGTTGAACCTGATGCCCTGCGTGCTGCCGATCCTGTCGCTGAAGGTTCTGAGCCTGGCGCAGAGTGGCGAAAGCCCGCAGCGCGCACGCAGCCATGCCCTCTGGTACACGCTGGGCGTGCTGGTCGCATTCGCGGTGATCGGTGCGCTGATGGTGGGTCTGCGCGCGATCGGCAACGCCGTCGGCATCGGCTTCCAGCTGCAGCACCCGGGTGTGGTGGCGGCGCTGGCCTACATCATGTTCGCGGTAGGCCTGAGCCTGTCCGGCGTGTTCACCCTGGGCGGTGGCATCGGCAATCTGGGCCAGTCGCTGGCCAGCCGCAGTGGCCCGGCCGGTGATTTCTTCACCGGTGCGCTGGCCTGCGTGGTCGGCAGTGCCTGCGTGGGACCGTTCATGGGCGGCGCAATTGCCTACGCGTTCATTGCCCCGCCGCTGAAGGCGATGACCGTGTTCCTGTTCCTCGGCCTGGGCCTGGCGCTGCCGTTCCTGCTGATCGGCTTCGTGCCGGCATTGGCGCGCCGCCTGCCCAAGCCCGGCCCGTGGATGGAAACGCTCAAGCACGTGCTGGCCTTCCCGATGTACGCCACCGCGCTGTGGCTGCTGTGGGTGCTGGGCAAGCAGCGTGGCGTGGACGGCATGGCGCTGGTGCTGGGCGGCCTGCTGCTGCTCGCCTTCGGCCTGTGGCTGTTCGAGCGCAACCGCTGGACCGGCTCGCGAGCAGTGACCCTGCTCGGCGTGCTGCTGGCGATCGGCGCATTGGTGCCGGCCTGGGGTGTGACCCAGCTGGCACCGCCGGCGCGCGCCGCGCAGGCGGCCACTGACAACGTGGTCGAATACTCGCCGCAACTGCTGGACCGCCTGCGTGCTGACAAGCGCGTGGTGTTCGTGAACATGACCGCGGACTGGTGCGTGAGCTGCAAGGCCAACGAGCGCGCCGTGCTGTCGCGGCCGGAGTTCAAGGAACTGCTAAAGCGCACCAACGCGGTGTACATGCGCGGTGACTACACCAACGTCGATCCGCAGATCACCACGTTCCTGGAAGAGCACAAGGCCGTCGGCGTGCCGCTGTACGTGGTGTACGGCCCCGGCGCGCCGCCGACGGTGCTGCCGACCCTGCTGACCCAGGCGGTGGTCGAGGAAGCGCTGCTGCGCACCGCGCGATGAAGTGGCAACGGCCAGCGCTGCTGTGGACAGCGGTGTTGGCCGCCGGCCTTGGCCTGTGGGCCGGCCATCGATTGGCACCGGCGCCGGCTGCGCCTGAGGCCGTGCCAGCGGCGCCTGCTGTCGCGGCTGCGGTACCGGTCCTGCGGGTTGGCGACCGCCTGCCTGCGTTGTCGCTGCCCGATCTTGAAGGCCGGCCGCTGGACCTGCGCCAGCACGCTGCCGGTCGCCCGCTGTTGATCAATGTCTGGGCCAGCTGGTGCGCGCCCTGCGTTGAAGAAATGCCCGAGCTGGCGCGCTTTGCCGCTGCGCAGGGCGCCTCAGGCGTGCAGGTGCTGGGCCTGGCGCTGGATACGCCGGAAGACGTGCGCGGTTTCCTGCAGCGGGTCCCGGTGGATTATCCGATCGTGATCGAGACCCCGGGGCCGCGCGATGCCAGCGTGCAGCTGGGCAATACACAGGGCCTGCTGCCCTACAGCGTGCTGTTCGATGCGCAGGGGCGGCTGGTGAAGGCAAAGCTGGGGCCGTTCGCCCACGGCGAGATCGACGGCTGGGTGAAGTGAGGGTGTTGTTGCAGGGCTTGCAGCCCTGCACCCTGCTCAATGCAACGGCAACAGCCAAAGCCAAAGCCAAAGCCAAAGCGGGCATTTCGTGGGATGGCGGGGGCACTGTGGGTGGTCAGGACACGCCGTAAACCCCGCTCCGCGGTCCGGCACAGCCGCCACCGGCTGGGCCGGGCCCCGGAGGGGGACTTGCAGCGTCCCCCTCAACCGGACCCACCCCGCCAACCCACGGAAAGCCAGCTTTTGACGTTGACGTTGCTCCGGCTTGTAGCGGGTGCAGGGCTGCAAAGCCCTGCAACAAAACCCTCCTTGACCGTAGCCCGTCCGCCACGGAGAATTACGCGACTAATTCTCATTTGCTGTTGCGCAGGATGCGGGCGGCAGCCTTCTGGGCCCTCCTCCTTCGATGTTCAAGAACGTCCTGTTCCAACTGCACTGGCTGCTGGGCATCACCGCCGGTGCCGTACTGGCCGTGATGGGCCTCAGCGGCGCCGTGCTGTCCTTCGAGGATGAACTGCTGCGGGCGGCCAATCCCGGCTTCGCCGAGATCGCCGAGCACCATGCCGATGGCCAGCTTCCACTTGCGCTCAGCGAACTGGTACCGCTGCTGCAGGCCGGCAGTGAACGCCCGCTGCAGCGCCTGCGCGTGGATGCCACCGGGCAACGGCCCTCGGTTGCGCGCTTTGCCGGCGGCAAGGAAAACTGGGTGTACTTCGATCCGTACAGCGGTGAGCGCTTCAGTGCCCTGCGCGGACAGCGGTTCTTCGACTTTGTCGAGGACCTGCATCGGCATCTCGCCGCCGGCGAGCGCGGCAAATGGATCACCGGCAGCTGCGCCATCGCGCTGCTGTTCTTCACCCTGTCCGGGCTGTACCTGCGCTGGCCGCGACGCTGGTGGCACTGGCGCAGCTGGCTGGCGGTGGAATGGAAACGCAGCGGCCGAGGCTTCCTGTGGAGCCTGCACTCGGTGATCGGCACCTGGGTGCTGCTGATCTACCTGATGAGTGCGCTGACCGGCCTCTGGTGGTCGTTCGACTGGTATCGCAGTGCCGCCAACACCCTGCTGGGCGTCGCACAGGCCGCAAAGCACAAGGTCGCCACCGACGCCGCCCTGAACCTGGAGCGCATCGAAGCCACGCTGTATGCATTGCCCGGCGTGCGCACCGGGTACATCGACCTGCGCCTGCCGGAGAAGCCCGGGCAGGCACTGAATGTCCGCGTGATGGCCGGTGATCCGTCGCAGCGCGGCGGCCAGCATGACCGCGCGCATGATCTGCTGCAGCTCGACCCGGGCACGGGTGCCACGCTCGATGCCCGCCCCTACGCGCGCCAGGGCGCGGGCGCGCAGCTGGCCACCAGCGTATTCGCGCTGCACTCGGGCAGCTACTTCGGCGTGCCCGGGCGCGTGGTGGTGATGCTCAGCAGTCTGGGCATGAGCCTGTTCTTCATCACCGGCTGGATGCTCTACCTGGACCGCCGTCGCAGCCAGCGCGCCGCGCGTGGCCTGCGTCAGTCGCTGCCAGCGATGCCTGTCGATGGCGATGGCACGCCGTGGCTGGTGATGCACGCCAGCCAGAGCGGACTGGGCGAACAACTCGCATGGCGCGCAGCGGCACAGCTGCAGGCGTCCGGTCATGCGGTGCAGGTGCTGCCACTGGCCCGCGTCGATGCGGCGCAGCTGGCGCGCACCGCGCAGGCGCTGTTGGTACTGAGCACCTTCGGCGATGGCGAACCACCGGATGCGGCGCGAGGCGCTGCACGACGGCTGATCGCACAGACACTCGACCTGTCAGGCCTGCAGTTTGGACTGCTGGCGCTGGGTGATCGACAGTACCCGCACTACTGCGGCTTCGGCCGCCAGGTTGATGGCTGGCTGCTCGGCAACGGCGCGCGCCCGTTGTTCGACCGCATCGAAGTCGATGCCGCCTCGGTCGCGGCGCTGCGCCAATGGCAGCTGCAGCTGGGCGCGCTGACCGGCATCACTACCGATGACAGCGTGCTGCCGGCGGCCACGCAGATGCATGACTGGCGGCTGCTCGGCCGCGATCGGCTCAACCCGGGCAGCATGGGCGGCGCCATCTGGCGCATCCGTCTTGCGGCGCCGGCCGAGGTGCAGTGGCAGGCGGGCGACATCCTGCATATCGCCCCCCGCCACAACGCGCGGCACGCCAGCGCGGTGTTGAAGGCGCATGGGCTGGATCCGCAGCAGCCACTGCTTGTGGACGGCACACCACGTACGCTGCTGGCGCTGGCCAGTGAGCGTGAGCTGCCCGACGCGGATACCGCGCTGGCGGTGCAGGACGCCTGCCTGTGGCTGGCCGGGCTGGCGCTGCTGCCCGGCCGCGAGTACTCCATTGCCTCCTGTACGGATGACGGTGTGGTGGAGCTGGTGGTACGCCTGGTGCATGACGCCTCCGGGCGCGCCGGGCTGGGCTCGGGCTGGCTGTCGCTGCATGCCCCGGTCGGTGCCAGCATCGTGGCCCGCGTGCACCGCAACCCCGGTTTCCATCGCATTGGCGGTGCGCCGATGGTGCTGATCGGCAATGGCACCGGCATCGCGGGCCTGCGCAGCCTGTTGCGCGAAGCCGCGCATGCAGGTGAGCACGGGCACTGGTTGCTGTTCGGCGAACGCCAGCGTGCACACGACTTCCTGTTCGCCGACGAGATCGAAGCATGGCAGGCCGAGGGCCATCTCGCGCGGGTGGACCTGGCGTTCTCGCGCGATGGCGAAGGTGGTTACGTGCAGGATCGCCTGCAGGCAGCCGCCGATGCGCTGCGCGAATGGATGCAGCGTGGCGCGGTGATTCATGTCTGCGGCTCGCTGCAGGGCATGGCCGAAGGCGTGGACCAGGTGCTGCGCGCTGCGCTGGGCGATGAGGTTGTGGAAACGCTGCTGGAGAACGGGCGCTACCGACGCGACGTGTATTGATTCCTGCCGCCGAACGCTGGCGTGAGCCGAGCATAGGCTCGGCTCTACAGTGTTCCTGCAGCCGATGTAGAGCCGAGCCTACGCTCGGCTGATTCCCGGCCAGCCGACAAGGAACCGCAAGCTAAGCCGCCGCAGCGCGCGCTCGTGGTATCGACTGCAGACGGAACGCGCCCACCGCTTCCGCCAGCGCATGCACCTGCGCCTGCATCTGCGCTGTCGAAGCACCCGCCTCTTCCACCAGGCTGGCGTTGCGCTGGGTACTGCCTTCCATCTGCACGATGGTCTGGTTCACCTGGGCGATGCCGGCATGCTGGTCCTGCGACGCGCTGCGGATACCGGCCAGCAGATCCGCCAGTTGCTGCACGCTGCCGACAATCTCGCCCATCGTGGTGCCGGCCTGTTCGGCCTGCTGGTTGCCCTGGCCCACACGCGCCACCGAATCCTCGATCAGGCCCTTGATCTGTTTGGCCGCCTCCGCGCTGCGTTGTGCCAGCAGGCGCACTTCTGCGGCCACCACGGCGAAGCTGCGGCCCTGCTCACCCGCGCGCGCGGCTTCCACCGCAGCATTCAACGCGAGGATGTTGGTCTGGAAAGCGATGCCATCGATCAGCTGGGTGATGTCGCCGATCCGTCGCGAGGCCTCGCTGATGCCCTGCATGGTCGCGACCACCTGGCCAACGGCCTCGCCACCGCGCTGGGCCACTGCCGCCGCGCCCTTGACCAGCACGTCGGCACGGCCCGCGGCATCAGCATTGCGGCCAACGGTGTCGGTCAGCTCGTGCATCGACGCTGCCGTCTCTTCCAGGTTGGCCGCCTGCTGTTCGGTACGCTGCGACAGGTCATGGTGACCGGCAACGATCTCGCCAACGCCGGCATCCAGGCTGGACGTGGCGTGCTGGATGCGGGTGACGATGCGGCCCAGTTGCGCGACGGTGGCGTTGGCATCATCGCGCATGCGTGCGAACACGCCCTGCAGCTCACCTTCCATGCGCACGCTGAGGTCGCCGCGGGCCAGCGCAGCCAGAAGCGCCTGCAGATCGCCGAGGTTGGTCTCGAAGGTGGCCAGCAAGCGGTTGATGCTGGTCGACAGTGTGCGCACGAAGCCCTGTTTTCCCTCCAGCGCGATGCGGCCATGCAGGTCACCGTGCGCGGCGGCGTCGACCAGCGCCGCCACTTCGGTTTCCAGCAGGGTCTCCAGCGCGCGGCTGCGCCACTCCACTGCCACGCCGAGAAAGTGCCCTTCATCGACGATGGGATTGGCGATCAGCTGATAGCGCACACCGCCATGGCCGATCTCGCGCTCTTCGCGCTGTCGCACACCGGCCAGGGCGGCCAGGGCCGGATGCAGGCGCACCGCATCGCTGCCCACCAGGTCTTCAGCCCGCAGTTCCAGCTGCAGCAGCAGGGCTGGATTGGCATACGCAACCAGGCCTTCGGCATCGATCACCATCAGGCCAGTCTGCGCGCTGTCCAGGGCCTGGCGCACGCGGGTGTTGCCGCGCGCCACGGCACGCTCGGTCTCGATGCGCGCGCGCAGGCGCTGCTGCATGTCCACCAGACGCTGGGCAAGCTGGCCGATCTCATCATTGGCGTTGTAGACGCGCAGGGTGGTGTCCAGGCGATCGTCGGCGATGTCGCTGGCGAAGCGCAGGGTGTCCTGGATCGGCTGGCGTACCGCGCGCAGGACCAGCACCAGGCTGGTGATCAGCACGCCGGCCACCAGCAGCAGGGTCAATGCGAACAGCACGCTCATCGTGCGCGCGCCGGCCTGCTGGCGCGCCTGCGCCTTGGCCAGCGCCGCCACCTGCGCCTGTTGGAATGCGGCCAACGCCGGCGCTACACCCGCGGCAGTATCCAGCAACGACTGTGCTTCCACATCCAGCCCGACCCGGGCAGCGGTATACCCCAGCAATGCGGCCTGATACGCCTCCATCCCGGTGCGCAGGGTGTCCTGCGCATCTGCGGGAAGGCCCGCCAGCGCGAGGTCGAACGGCAGCTTTTCCTCGCTGGCGCGGTCGGCGTGAGTGGAGTCACCGTCGAGCAGCAGCAGTGCCTCCTGCCTTCGCATCTTCTGCAGTGACAACGCCAACGACGGCCGCTGCAGCGCATCCACCTGTACCTGCAGGGTATCGGCGGCCTGCTGCAGCTGCGCGGCGAGGCCGGCATCACCACGGCCCATCTCGTCGACACGTTCGAACAGGGCGGCCACACCCTGTGAGAACGCGTCGGCGGCTTCGGTCAGCGCCTGCAGGGCCTTGCGCCGGCCAGCATCCATCGGCGTCGCGCGCAGCGCCTGCAGATCGACCTGCAGTGCCTTCTGCGTGGCCAGCAGCTGCGCGCGGTCGGCATCATCGAAACTGCGTGCATACTGGGTCTGCAGGCGACGCGCTTCGGCCACCCGCGTGGACAGGCTGGCGGCCAGATCGCTGCCGCGCTGGTAGCTGGCCTGGCTGCGCGCAGCCAGTGCGTTGGCATGGCCGGTCCAGGCGTAGACAGCGGCGATCGCGACCAGGCCCAGGCCACAGACCCACAGGGTCGCCTTGAGCTTGTTGGCCACGCTGAGCCGATGCGGCTGCAGCCAGCGCAGCAGGCCGGGGGACGCCGAGTGCAACGCGGCAAGGCGCGTGCGCAGGGACCGGAGGTGGGGGACAACGGCCGACATGACAGACTCCAGGCGGAAAGACGCACCTGTATCGGCCGGATTCAGGATAACTTTAGAACTTTCTTCGTCTGCGTCCCCCATCGCTGGTGGACGCGGCCTTTGTACCGGGTGCAGGCGACGGAGGCATGACACGGCCGCCGCGCTTGACCTCAACCCCGGTTTGGGGAGCACAGTGGACGCCCCTCCCCCGCCCGGTGCCTCCATGACGACGCTCGATGTCCCCCGCTACCTGCAGCGCCTGCAGCTGGATGCGCCGCCACCGCGGACCCTGGCCGGCCTGACCCTGCTGCAGCAGCGCCACAACGCACTGCTGCCCTTCGAGACCCTCAGCTGCCTGCTGCGCGATGCGGTGCCGATCGATCTGGACAGCGTCCAACGCAAGCTGCTTGACGACCGCCGTGGCGGGTACTGCTTCGAACTCAATGGCGGGTTGCTGGCGCTGCTGCAGGCATTGGGCTTCGACGCGCAGCCATTGAGCGCGCGCGTACTGCTGGCCGCCCAAGACGGCGAACTGACCGCGCGTACCCACCTGCTGCTACGCGTGCAGGTGGATGGCGATGACTGGCTGGTGGATGCCGGTTTCGGCAGCCTGACCCCGACCGTGCCGCTGCGCCTGCACGATCCGCAGCCACAGGCCACGCCGCACGAGCGCTACCTGCTGCAGCGCCTGCCCGACGAGGGTGATTTCGTGCTGTCGGCCGAGTCCAACGAGGGCTGGCGGGCGATGTATCGGTTCGACCTGCAGGCGCCGGCCCCGATCGACAACGTGGTGGGCAACTGGTACGTATGCACCCATCCCGACTCCAGTTTCCCTGGTCAGCTGCGTGCATCGCTGACCGGGCCAAACTGGCGCCGGACCATCGGCAGCGGCAACTACACCGAGTACCGCCCCGGGCATGCACCGGACAAGCGCCCGCTGCATGATGTCGGTGATGTACGCGACGTGCTGCAGCAGCGCTTCGGCATGCAGCTGCCGGACGACCCGCGGCTGGACCCGGCCATCAATGACTGGCTGCAGCGCTCGCGCGCCGCGCCCTTGTAGAGCCGAGCCCATGCTCGGCTGAGCTGGAGCGGCTGGGCCAACAGCAGCCGAGCATGGGCTCGGCTCTACAGAATCGCGCGCGCCTGCACTGCGATCCGGTTGCCTTCACTGTCGCGGATCTCGGCCACACGCCAGTCACCCGCGTCGGCCGGGCCGAAGCGCAGCTCGGCCCCGGCCTGAAGCGCACGGTCGAGGCTGGCATCCAGGTCATCGACGCCGATATAGATGCGCGCCCCCTGCTCGGACGGCTGGTAGTCCGCGCCGTGCACCAGCGCAATGCTGGCACCGGCGGCCTCATCGGAGAACGGCAGGTAGGCCATCCGGCAGTCATGAAGCAGGATAGGTTCGTCCATCGCGACCTGCAGCCATCGCTGGTAGAACGTGATGGCCCGGTCCAGGTCACTGGCCGGGATCTCTACATGCAGGATCGGGTTCACTGGCACTCCTTGCTCCGTCCACTCAGATGATGCGCAGGGTAATCGCCTTCAGCACTGCACGGGTGCGATCGCGGGTGCCCAGCTTGTCGAGTATGGCGGACACGTAGTTCTTCACCGTGCCTTCGGCCAGGAACAGGCTGCGCGCGATCTCCTTGTTGCTGTAACCCCCGGCCAGCAGGCGCAGGATCGCCACTTCGCGCTCGCCGAAAGTATCGGTGGGCGGTGCTTCGTCGTGGAAGCGGTAACGGGCGCGCACCGGCTCGGTGCTGACCGGCAGCAGCAGGGTTTCACCAGCGGCGACGCGCTCGATTGCTTCGCGCAGGTCTGCGGGTGCAGCGTCCTTGAGCAGGAAGCCCTGAGCACCGGCCTCGCTGGCGCGCAGCAGCAGATCACTTTCATCGAAGGTGGTCAGCAGCAGCCAGGGCGTGGCATCGCCGCGCGCGCGCAGCTGGCGCAGTGCCTCGATCCCGTCCATCCCGGGCATGCGGATATCGCTGAGCACCACATCCACCCGCTGGGCCGTCAACGCGTCCAGCAGCATCTGGCCATCTTCGGCCTCCAGCACTACGTCTACCCCCAAGCCCTGCAGGAGCGCACGCAGGCCTGCACGCACCAGTGCCTGGTCATCAGCCAGGGCAACGCGGATCGCGGCGCCACTCATGCCGGCAACCATGCGGTCAGGTGCATGCCGCCCTGTGCGGTGCGCGCGAATTCCAGTCGGCCACGCACCGCAGCCAGGCGCTCGCGCATGCCGGCGATGCCATTGCCTTCGCGGATGCGCTCGGCGCGCTGACCGTCATCGCGGATATCGATACGCAACCGTGAATCCTCTTCGTTGATCGTCAGCCATACGGTTTCTGCATTGCCGTGCCGTGCCGCATTGGTCAGCGCTTCCTGCACCAGCCGCAGCACCGTCTCGGCGATCAGCGGATCCCCCACGCGCACGCCCTCTCCTATCTGCAGCTGCAGTCTCGGTCGCGGGAACGGCGCCGCCAGCGCGTGCAACGCCGTAGCCAGATCGAGGCCGCGATCATCGCGCATCGACTGCACCACCTGGCGGATATCGGCCAGCAGTTCGCCAGACAGCTTTTCCGCCAGGACCAGCCCTTCGCGGCCGGCCAGCGCAGGGTCAGCGGCCAGGGCGCGCAGGTTGAGCCGCATCGCGGTGAGCTTGTGCCCAGCCACATCGTGCAGTTCGCGGGCCAGGCGCAGGCGCTCGGCATCACGTGCGCTGTCGGCCAGCAGCGCGCGGGTGGCCAGCAGGTCGGCGTTGACCCGGGCCAGGTCATCACGGGCCAGCGCCGTGCTGCGCGCATAGTGCGCGGTCAGCGCGGCGAACGCCTGGAAGCCGCCATACAACAGCACCACCAGCAGCGGCTGACTGAAGCCGCTGTGGCGCAGCACGGCATACACCGCCAGGTTGGCCAGCAGCGCAACACCCAGCACGAAGCGCGGCGGCCAGTGCTCGGCCAGTTGAGCGACCAACACCACCAGCAGCACCGGAGCGGTTCCAGTGCGCGGCTGCAGCGCAACCAGCGCAACCGCCAGCAGCGCCTGCAACACCGCAGCGACGGCACGCACGCGGGAAGGCATCGACGCCCAGCCGTGAACCACGAACAGCAGCAGGAACACGGCAAGCAGCAGCAGGCTCAGCCCGGCACCGTTGCGCTGTACAGCGAACGACAGGCCCACCGCCAGCACGGTGACCAGGCCGGCAAGCCTGAGAGGACGCAAGAGATGGCGGAACAGGCTGGGCATGGCCAGATGCTGACCGGCGCGCGCGCCGGCGGCAATGGGTCCCGCGCAGAAAGTGACTTCTGGCACGTCGAATCGATGACCACTGGCCCTGAACCCGGTGCAGCGCCCCGCGCAGACTGGCTCCACACCGCCACGCACACTTCCGGAGCCACTGCCATGATCCGCACCGCCCTGCTCAGCACCGCCCTGACTGCCCTGGCTCTGGCCGGCAGTGCCCATGCCGCCGACCTGGCCGTGACCGTGCACGACGTCCGCGCGCAGACCGGCACCCTGCGCGTTGCGCTGGTCGACAGCGCCGCCGCCTGGGACGGCAAGGCCAAGCCCGTGCAGGCCCAGCAGGCGGCGCCCAGCGGCGACAGCGCCCACTTCACGTTCAAGGGCGTACCGGCCGGCAGCTACGCCGTACTGCTCACCCACGACGAGAACGACAACGGCAAGCTCGACACCAACCTGGTCGGCATGCCGGTGGAAGGCTACGGCTTCAGCAACAACCCGCAGGTGATGCGCAAGCCGACCTTCGACGAAGCACGCGTCAATGTGCCGGCCGCTGGCGCCGCCATCGACATCACCCTGCGCTGATTCCCGCATCCAGACCCGAGGCCACCATGGACCGTCGCCGCTTCCTTCGTACCCTGCTCAGCAGCAGTGCCTGCCTGGCCCTGGGTGCCACCGCGCTGCGCAGCGCTCCCGCCTTCGCCGGCGACCCGGCGCGTTTCGCGCAGGGTATGCAGGACCACCCGTGGCTGCTCGGCTGGCGCAGCGTCGGCAGCGAATGCCTCGGCCCGGCCACCGTGCAGTTGCAGGGAACGCTGCCGCCAGGCCTGGCCGGCACGCTGTACCGCAACGGCCCGGCGTGGACCGAGCGCGATGGCTTCCGCTACGACCACTGGTTCGACGGCGATGGCATGGTGCATGGCTGGCGTTTCAATGGTGATGGCAGCCTGACCCATCACGGGCGCATGGTCGCCACGCCGAAATTCACCCGTGAACAGAAGGCCGGCCGCTTCCAGTATCCGGCTGCCGGCACCAGCGTTCCCGGCGCGCTGGCGGTACGCAACAACGATGATGCCAACGTGGCCAACACCTCGGTGACGATGATCAATGGCCGCCTGTTCGCGCTGTGCGAATCCGGTTCGGCGTTCGAGGTGGACCCCGATTCGCTGCAGACGCTTGGCCCTGTCACCTGGCGCCCGGATCTGGCCGCGCTGCCGTTCTCGGCGCACCCGCTGCGCGACCGCGATGGCAGCCTCTGGAACTTCGGCTCGATCAGCCTGATGGGGGGACATGGCCTGCTGGTCTGGCACATCGGTGCGGACGGCCAGCTGCGCAGCGCCAATGTGATCGAAACCCCCGAACACGGCTATCTGCACGCGTTCGCGATGACCGACCAGCACCTGGTGTTCGTGATGATGCCGTTCGATTTCACCGGCGCAGGTGGCAGCTTCTTCGAGCGCATGCAGTTTGCACCGCAGCGTCCTGTGCGTATCGCGGTGGTCGCCAAGGATGCGCCAGACAAGGCGCAATGGTTCGAGGCTCCTTTCGCGGCGATCTACCACTTCGGTGACGCGTTCACCCGCGATGGCGGCATCGTGCTGCGCGCCGTGCGCCATGACGACATCAACGAGGCACGCTCGCCGATGAAGGAAGCGATGGCCGGTGACGGCGCACATGCGGCCAACAGTGGCGCCAGCCTGGTCGAGCTGCATCTGGACCTGCGTCGTGGACAGGCGCGCTGGCAGCCACTGGGCATCAGTGCGGTGGAGTTCCCGTTGTTCGATCCGCGCTCGGTCAACACCCGGGGGGCGCGTCTGTACGCGCCGACCATCGACGGCCCGGCCACCGCACCGTACTTCAACGCGGTAGCCGCGTTCGACATCGAGCGCGGGCGCCGCCAGCTGTGGAACTACGGGCCGGACATCATGGCCGAGGAGCATGTGTTCGTACCGCGTCCGGGCAGCCGCAACGCCGATGATGGCTGGTTGATCGGTACCCTGCTTGATCCGGTGAACAAGCGCAGCGGCCTGGCGGTGCTGGATGCACGCCACCTGGACGACGGTCCGCTGGCACAGGCTTGGCTGCCGTATGCGGTGCCACTGGGCTTCCACGGCACCTTCGCCGCGCGCGGCTGATTCCACGCCACACGGACACCGTTGTTGGCATGCTGGGTCTCCCCCGCCCCGTGGAGTCCTGCATGTCCCTGGCCGACCATCGAAATACGCTGGCACCGCACGGTTTCCTGCGCGTGGCGATCAACCTGGGCAACCCGGTGCTGGCACAGGGCGATGCGCGCTCACCGCGCGGCCCTTCGCTGGAACTGGCTACCGCATTGGCGCAGCGGATGGGGGTGCAGGCACGCTTCACCTGCCACGATGCCGCAGCCTCGGTGGTCGCCGCAGCGGGCGAAGACAGCTGGGATCTGGCCTTCCTGGCCATCGATCCGGCACGTACCGACCGCATTGCCTTCAGTGCCCCGTACGTGGAGATTGAAGGCACCTATCTGGTTCGCGAGGACAGCCCTGCGCAGCAGGTGGCCGACCTCGACCGCGAGGGGCTGCGCATCGCGGTGGGGCGTGGCGCGGCCTATGACCTGTTCCTGAGCCGTGAACTGCGCCACGCCACGATCGAGCGGGCGGAGACCTCTGCTGCGGCCATCACCCTGTTCGATCAGCAACGTCTGGATGCCGCAGCCGGTGTACGCCAGCCGCTGGACGCATGGGCGCAGACGCATTCCGGCCATCGCGTGCTGGCCGACCGTTTCACCGCGATCCAGCAGGCAGTGGCGGCACCGGCCTCACGCCCGGCCGACGCGCTGCAGGCCTTGTTCGAGGCAGTGGAGGCGATCAAGGCAGGCCCGTTGCTGGAGGAAGCGTTCGCGCGTGCCGGGCAGGCGGTTACGCTGGTCCGGTGACTGTGGAGTCGAGCCATGCTCGACTGCTCCTGCGAAAAGTCAGTCGAGCATGGCTCGACTCTACAAATGCGCGTCTGCCATGTGCCGTACGTGCTCGGCGGCCTGCGCATGCAGCCAGTCGCGGAACGCGAGGAAGCCGCGATGGCTGGCCGAGCGCTGCGGGTACACCAGCCAATGCGGCCACGCCGTCTTCAGGCGCTGGCTGGACAGTGCCACCAGCTGGCCTGAATCGAGCAGCAGGCGTGCCCGGGTCACCCGGCCAAGAGCCACGCCCACGCCATCCAGAGCGGCCCGATGGTGCGCCTCCGAATCATCCAGCACCGCCACGAAGCGCGACGGCGGCCTCTGCCCGCTCAACGCGAACCAGGCGCCCCACGCCCCGTCGGGATCGCCCAGCAGCGGCCACTGGGTCAACGGCACACGGTCAACGCCTCCCATGCGTTCGATCAACGCCGGGCTCGCCATCGGCACCAACCACTCATCGAACAGCGGTTCCACCACCAGGCCCGGCCATTGCCCGCTGCCCAGCCGCAGCGCCGCGTCGAACTGGCGCTGCCGCTCGAAATCAATCAGGCGTTCACTCGACTGCAGGTTGATCTCGATCTGTGGGTGCTCAGCCACGAACTGACCCAGGCGCGGCACCAGCCAGGCCGACGCCATCGACGGCACCGCGCTGATCGTCAGCACGTGCTCGGCACGTGCCGCGTAGGGCTGGAAGGCTTCGTGGATCGCATCCAGATGCGGACCCACCTGATCGAGCAGGCGCTGCCCCTCAAGGGTGAGGGTGACACCACGTGGCTGGCGGATCAGCAGCGGCTGCCCGAGCCGCTCTTCCAGCTGCCGCATCTGGTGGCTGAGCGCGCTGACGGTCAGGTTCATCGACGCCGCCGCACGCGACAGGTTGCCGAGCCGGGCGGCGGCCACGAAGCCTTGCAGGGCATGGAGCGGAGGGCGGGACATCAGGCTTGAATTCGTCTCAAGGCATGCTTGCGGAAATGTCGCTTTTTGCTCGTCCATGCTGCCCGTATCGTGCAATCCACTCAAGTGGAAGCACGCTCATGAACATCTTCAGCGGCTTGTTGTTCCTGCACGGCCATGTGGCCAGCGCCGAGCTGGCACGCCAGCTGGCCAGCGCGTCAACCCCTGCCCCGCAATGCGCGCCACAGCCGGCCGCGCCGGCTCAACCGCCGTGCCCCCGTTGAACGCGGCTCAACCTGCGTACCAGCGCTGGACGTGTGCAGGCAGCCACGGCATTGGATCGATATCCAGCGCCCTGCAACCATCGAGAGTGTCACGCAGCACGCCCTCGCCGGGGCCACCGGGCATCCGCAGGCCTTCCTCTTCCGGAAGCTGCACCGCAGCCCAGTCGTGCAGCCGGTCCATGCGCAGGCGCAGGGCGGCCCGCAGCCACGCCTTCAGTGGATAGCAGCGATAACCTTGCTCGCCCAACGCGGCAACCGCAAGCGACAGGGCCTGGTTGGCACCGCGTACCCATTCGGTGCGACCGCCAGCCTTGTCCTGGACCGTCATCGGCGCCGGCGCGCGGTGCGCCTTGAACGGCGAACGCAGCTGCAGTTCCAGATCCCGCGCATCGCGTTCGCTTTCCGCTTCCACCAGCGCACCGGCGCCAAGATCGAAGAACTCGAACCAACGCCGGTGCAATGCGCTGATGCGTCCGAGCGGGTCACGTGAAAAGCCGATCTTGGCGTAGTCTTCCCACGCACAGGGGAAGAAGTAGGCAAAGACACGACCGTCGATGCGGATATCTGACTGCATGTGCGCAGGCTGCCCCGACAACAGCCCGGGTGCAACCGGCCGTTACCGTGGGCGCTGCAGCGCCTCCTGCACTGCCGCAGCCACGTCGGTGTTGTCGATGTAGCTGCCGTCGTTCCAGCGCACGTGCTGACGGTAGCCGGCATCGACGCCCCGCACGCGCTGGCCCAGCAATTCCGCCCCGGCGCCCTTGGCCCACAACGGCACCAGTGCATTGGAATGGTTGCCAGTGGGACGGAAGCTCATCCCCGGCATGCGTCCACGGCCGTTGTTGCGTACCGGCGCGAAGGCAACGTTCTGTGCTTCCGGGCCCATCGGCATGCTGTTGTCGTGGTCGGTGGTGACGATCAGCAGGTTGTGCTCCCAGCCACCGTTGCGCTCGATCCATTCAACCACCGCCGCCACCGCGTCGTTGAACTCCACGGTTTCCTCGATCAGCCGGCCGTACTGCGGTTGGTCGCCGCACTGGCCGTAGTGCCATTCGGTGCCACAGGCGCTGGTATGCGCGGCCCAGTCGGTGGCACCGCCCTCCACCATCAGGAACAGGCCGTTGGACGAACGCTGCAGCAGGAACCGCAGCGCACCGCGGGTCATGGTCGCGAGATCCGGCACGCTGTCGATCTTCCTCACACCTGAAGGCATGGCCGCATCCCTGCCCAGCACCTGCAGCTGACGCGCCTGCTGCAGCGTGTTGGCCACGCGCGGCACGCCGATCAGCGGCCGGTCGGCCGGCAGCCGTCCCTGCGCCAGTGCGGCGAAATCCTCCTTGCTGCGGATCAGGCGCCACGGTCCCGACGGGTTGCCGGCAATGGTGCTGCCCGCTTCCAGCTGCTGCCAATCCTGTTGCGAAACCCATTCCCACGGGTTCGCACAGCCTTCGGCCTTCGCCGCGCCGGCACCCTCGTCACAGGCGCGACCATCAACGCTGTAGCCAGGACCGCCGGTGCCCATCACCAGGTCCAGGTGGCCCTGCGCCAGCATCTGGTGCGCAATGGCGTGATAGTTGTTGCGCGACTCGTTCTGCGCCGCGAATGCGGCGGGCGTGGCGTGCGCGAACGGTACCGAAGTCACCACACCGGTCGCCATGCCCAGGCGCTTGGCGCGCAGCGTGTTGAACTCGACCGGCTGGCCATCGTTGTTGAAGTTGATGGCGTTGTTGTAGGTCTTGATGCCCGAGGACAACGCCGTGCCCGCTGCGGCGCTGTCGGTCGCCACCGCTGCCAGGTACTGGTAGCCGGCGAACGGCAGGTCCTGCGCCGGCACCGGCCCGGTATCCCAGGCCTTGCCCGCGTCGTAGCCGAGGGTCTGCGCGTTGTCGCCGGTCGGCTGGCTGCTGCTGTTCAACGGGAACGTGGTGACCGCCAGGCGCTGCGGGAAATCCGCATACGGCGCGCCTTCGCGGCTGCCGTACTGCCAGTAGGCCGCCGCATCCCAGGTGCCCCAGCCAGCGCCGTCGTTGATCATCACGATCACGTTGTGCGGGCGCGCTTGGCCAGAAGCAACGGCCTCGGCGCGGGGGCTCGTCTGACAGCCGCCCAGAGCCGCCAACGCAAGCAGCAAAGAGGAATGAAACCAGCGGCGTGGCGTGCGTGCAGTCATCGCAGATCCAATCGGGCCAGCGGCGGCCCTCAATACTGGTACGTTATATCGTTTCAATATTGCAACTTCATGCAGCTGCCACGGGCTATCCTGCAGGCCCTCCTTCGTCGACGCGTTCATGCCGTCTCCTGCCCCTGCGCGTGCGCCGCTGTCGTCCATCACCCTCGATGCGGCAACCTTCGCGGTGATTCACCAGCACAACGCGGACATCGCCAGGCAACCGGCCTCGCTGACCAAGCTGATGACCGCCTACGCGGCTTACGAATGTGTCGAGGAGTGCGGGCGCTCGTGGGACGACGACGTCACCATCGCCGCCGACGACGTGCACGCGGTCGCCGATGATGAAACGCGCATGGGCCTGGTGCCCGGCGAAACGGTCACGCTCGCGCGCCTGCTGGAAGGGTTGATGATCGTCTCCGGCAATGACGCGGCGCTGGCCATCGCGCGCCATCTGGACGGATCACAGACGGCATTCCTGGAACGCATGAACCAGCACGCACGCCTGCTTGGCCTGCGCAGCACGTGGTTCGCCAGCGTGTCCGGCATCACCACGCCGCATCATGCGTCCAGTGCACACGACATGGCGGTGCTGGCCGCCTGCCTGATGAATGACCATCCGCAGATACTGGCAATCACCGCGCAGCGCGCGTTCGCGCACGGCAGCTTCAGCCGCAACAACCAGAACGGCCTGCTGGACGATGACGGCGTGGATGGCTTGAAGACCGGCTACACCCAGGCCGCAGGCTTCTGCCTGGCCGCCACCGCATGCCGGGCAGTGCAGGGACGCGCGCATCCGGTTCGGCTGATCACGGTGGTGCTGGGCGCCGACAGCCGCGACGCACGCGATGCGCTGGTGCGCGAACAGCTGGCGGCAGGATTCGCCACGCTGGCCGACAGCACCGCCGACGCCTGAGCGGCTCAGCGACGCTTGACCGTCGCCACGATCAGCCGCTGCAGCTCGGCCTCGGCGCCGGTCTTGTCCAGCGCGCCCGCAGCCACGCCCTCTGAAAGGGTTTCAGCCGCACCGAGAATCGCCCAGCGTCCCGCCAGCGACACCGTGCCGTCGGCAGCGAACGGGCCCAGCCAGACCTGGCAGTTGTCGATGAAGTCCTGCTGGTAACGCCGCCGCACCTCGTGCAGTTCCGGCGCGCCCACCAATGCGGCGAGGATGCCCTGCACTTCACTGCCCTGGCTGAGGATGCAGTCGATGTAGCCGGAGGCGATGGCCGCCGCGCGATCAGCCAGCTGCGCCCGGGCGCGGCCGATACGCTCGTGGAAGACCACCGTCTGCCGCCCGTCATAGTCATCGTAGAGCGCAGCCAGCAGGCCGTTGCGGGTTACGAAGTGATCGTAGGCCACCGGCTTGGTCACACCGGCCGCCTCGGCCAGCCGTCCCAGCGTCAGCGCGTCGGTACCCTCTTCGCCAACCAGCGTCCAGGCCACGTCCAGCAACTGGCGAGCGCGTTGCTCGCGGGTCAATCGGCGGCGCGTGGGAACGGCGTTGGCGGGCATCGGCGGTACACGGCGATCAGCGCATCGGAGTGCCTATTTTACGGCCGATTGCCAGCGCGGTCTGCAGATGCGTTTCGGCCGCACCGGTATCGGCATCCAGCAGCAGGTCTGACGTCAGCACGCGTGCGCCACAGTAGTCGAAGATGCCCATGTCGATCTGCGTCTTCATCGCCGCATCGTAGCCGCGTCGCTCGACCATCGCTGCATCGGCGCCGCCCAGCCCCACCAGATGCACGTTCAGGCGCTGCAGCTTCTTCACCAGCTTGCCCTGTGCATCCTGTGCGTACGCCCATTCGTTGGTGAAGACGCGGTCGATCCAGCCCTTCAGCAGTGCCGGGAACGACCACCAGTACAACGGAAACACCAGTACCAGCGTATCGGTGGCCTCCAGCCGTGCGTGCTCGGCAGCGATGTCGGCCGGTACCGCGCCAGTGCTGCGGAACAAGGCCTGGTCCTGAGCATTGAAGCGCGGATCAAAGCCTTCGGCCATCAGGTCGGCGTAGGCCACGGTGTTGCGGGCGTCGGCCGCAGTGATGGCATCGCCGATGCGATGTGCCATCGCATGGGTCAGCGAGTCGGGTTCAGGGTGGGCGATGACAATGAGGCTGTGCATGGGGGGTCTCCGGGAATCACTACCTACCAATAGTAAGTAGAGGTTCCGGGGAAACCAGCGCCATCGGTGGGACGCTGTTTTCGCATCCACCGTATAGTGCGGCGGTGCCCTGTGAGACACCCGAACATGCATCGACGCCTGCCCCTGACGATACTGATGCTGCTGTCGCTGTTGCTGCCATCCGCCTTCGCAGGTGAACTCAGTCCCAGTGATGCGAAGTCGCTGCGCGAAGATGTGCGCGCCATGATGGCTGCGTACGCCCGCGGCGATGCGGACTTCCTCATCAAGCGCACCCATCCCAGCCTCAAGCGGCTGGCCGGCGGCGATGACGCCTTCCAGGCAATCACCCGTGATGCGTTGAAGAAGCAGCACAGCGCCGGCGTAGTGGTCATCAGCGAAGATGTAGGTGTGCCGACCCGGACCTATGCTGCCGGGGAGGAAGAAGTCTGCTTCGTGCCACGCCAATCCCTGATACGGGTGCGTGAAACCCCGATGCGCAGCACCACGTTCATGGTGGCCGTGCGCCGCGTTGGCGGTTCCGGCTGGACGTATCTGGATGGCACCGGGCTGCAGGGCAATCCACACCTGCTTCGCCAACTGCTGCCAGCGCTGGAACCCGGCGTGACCTTGCCCAAGCGGGAGATCGAGGCGCTGTAGTCGCCGGCCGCTCCCGCCTTGCAGGGTGTGGAGCTAGTGGAACAGCGCGTTCAAGGCAGCCCCGGAGGCCGCCTGCTGCAGGCCATCGAAGCATCCGTCCTGCATGATCGGCTGGGTCGCCTGCATCAGCCCACCCCACGCGGCACGGGCCAGTGCGCCGCCCAGGCTGACCCGGCGAACGCCGAGTGCAGCAATGTCCTGCAGGCGCAGCGGCGTCGGTCCACCGACCAGCAGGTTCACCGGCTTCGACCCCGCGGCGGCAACCACCGCGCTGATCTGCTCGCGCGTGGTGATGCCCGGTGCATACAGCACGTCTGCACCGGCCTCGGCATAGGCGCGCAGGCGCTGCAGCGTGTCCTGCAGATCCGGCACGCCGACGAAGAAGTTCTCGGCACGCCCGACCAGCAGCACGTCGCCGCCCGCGCGATCGATGGCTGCACGGGCAGCGCGCAGGCGCTCGACCGCCTGGTCGATGGGTCTCAGCGGTGCATCGGCCACGCCGCTGGCGTCCTCGATCGACAACGCCGCGATGCCCGTGTCGAGCGCCGCGGCCACCGCCTCCTCCACCGCCTGCGGCGTAGCGCCGAAGCCATCACCGAAGTCGGCATTCATCGGTAACGGGGTCGCCGCCGCCATCAGGCGCAGATGCTCCAGCGTGGCCGGCAACGAAACCGCGCCATCCGGCCGCCCTTCGCTCCAGGCACAGCCGGCACTGGTCGTGGCCAGGGCCTGGAAGCCCTGCCGCTGCAGGTAGCGGGCACTGCCCACATCCCACGGATTGGGCAACACGAAGCAACCCTGCGCATGCAGCTGGCGGAAGGCCGCGCGCTTGCGCGGGGTGTCGGCATCGAGCGAGGTCATGGCGGGTTCCAGGGCGGCAGACCTGCACCCTAGCCCGCCGTCCGGTCGCGCTCAAGGCGACGAAGGCGCCCCTGCATGAGGTGATGCCCCCTGCTTATTGGACGCCACCGGCAGCCCTGTCCGAGCGTGCTTGCCTGCCCACACGATGCCGCCACGGAGCCCCTCATGCACTCGGACCCGCAGCCCCTCACCGACACCGGCGACGATGACGCCCACTGGGCCGACCTGCTTTCGCCCGCACGGCGCCGCCTGATCGCTTCGGCAGGTCTGGCCGCTGGCGGCCTGGCCAGTGCATCGACCGCCACCGCAGCCCCGCGCGGCAACGGCGCGGCGAACACCACCGAACCTGGGCGGCCCGGCTTCCGCGCCATCGTTCCGCCCGCGCCCGAGGGCAGCAGCCCCTGGGGCCACGCCACGGCCAGCGAACCGACCCCGCGCCCGGCCAGCGTGCGCCCCGGCGAGGCCACGCTGCCCGCGACTCCACGCGCCTACACCGACATCAAGAGCTATCACGCGCATATCTACTTCGACGAGGACAGCTTCGAGAAGGCGGCCCTGTTGCGGCGCTGGGCGGCCGAGCGTTTCCCGGTGGAACTGGGCAACTGGAACCTGGAGCCACGCGGCCCGCACGTCACCCCGTCGTTCTATTTCGGCTTCACCAACGACCTGCTGCCGGTGCTGGTACCTTGGCTGCAACTCAACAGCCTGGGCCTGACCATCCTGATCCACCCCAATACCGGTGATGGCCGCGCCGACCATCTGTATTACGCCTTATGGGTAAACCGCGCGCAGCCGGTGAACGCTTACAACTGGCCGGCACCGAAGCCGGGGGAACGGGAGCCACTGGAGGAGGTGTTCCCGAACGTGGTGCCGACGGTGCCACTGGAGACCTGAGCGGGTGTATGGCAATTGCGGTGGCCGGCGTGCTGCGTACTTTGGGCTGCCCCTCGATGGGGGAATAGCTTGCTGCGCACCGAACTTCCTTCATCCACGCATGGCGTGGATCAACCGCATCACGGCCCATGGCGGCATCAGCCTTCTCCGTGCCTGCCGCCATCGTCGGCCTACGTGCCCGCATCCCCGGCCAGCACGACGTTCAGCGCGCCTTGATCCACCGCCCGCCGTACAGCCACAAGCGCTCCGGCAGATTTCAAACAAACGATTGAAACGCTGCAAACTTCGTCGAACTGGACAGCATCCGCCGGTTCCGCCAGACTGCCGCCCTTTCCCGTCTTCCGGATCCCATGGCGAAGCTGCTGGTCCTGCACGGCCCCAACCTCAACCTGCTCGGCACCCGCGAGCCGGAGGTCTACGGCCACACCACGCTGGCCGACATCGACCAGGCCCTGGCCGCCCAGGCATCGGCCGCCGGACACGCCGTGGAGAGCCTGCAGTCCAACGCCGAGCATGTGCTGGTGGACCGCGTGCAGGCCGCGCGCAATGACGGAACCGCTTTCATCCTGATCAACCCGGCCGCGTTCACCCACACCTCGGTCGCCCTGCGCGATGCGCTGGCGGCGGTGGCGGTGCCGTTCATCGAGATCCACCTGTCCAACCCGCATACCCGCGAGCCGTTCCGCCAGCACAGCTACTTCAGTGACAAGGCCGTGGGCGTGGTGTGCGGCTTCGGCGCCGACAGCTACCGCTACGCGATGGACGCGGCGCTGCTGCGCGTGCAGGCGGCCCGCGCGTGAAGATGCTGCCGCGCGTGATTGCCGGCGTTCTGGCGTGGGCCGGTCTGTGCGGCGCCAGTGTCGCTGCCGAGCGCGCGGCCGCGGGCATCGACTGCGCACAGGCAAGCGGCGGCTACGAGCGCGACATGTGCGATTCCGATCGCCTGGATGATGCCGACAGCGCATTGAACGCCGTCTACGCGCAGGCGCGTGGCGAACTGAAGGCGCAGGCAACCGATGGCAGCTGCAGCCGCTGCGCGGTGGCCGAACAGCAGCTGGTGAAGGCCCAGCGCATCTGGATCACCTTGCGCGATGCAGATTGCGAGGCGGTGTATGCCTTCAATGCAGACGGCACCTCGCGCAACCCCGCGAAGATGCAATGCCTGATCACCCAGACGCGCGACCGCACACGGCAGCTGCGCGAGTTCTACGAACTGCTTTGACCCGAGCGCGATGCGCTCCCCACCACACTGACATCAAGAGCAAAGAGGCCACCATGGATCTCCGCAAAATCAAGAAGCTGATCGACCTGCTGGAAGAGTCGAACCTGGCTGAAATCGAAATCAAGGAAGGCGAAGAGTCGGTGCGTCTGTCGCGCGCCCCGGTTGCCGGCTACGCCGCGCCGATGCCGGCCCCGGTGTACGCCCCGCCGGCCGCCCCGGCTGCGCAGGCGATGCCGATGCAGTCGCCGACCGAAGCCTCCACCGGCGGCACCGCCAAGCCGGGCCCGGCCCTGCCGGAAGGCCACGTGCTGCGTTCGCCGATGGTCGGCACCTTCTATGCGTCGGCCGCTCCGGACAAGCCGGCCTTCGTCACCGTTGGCCAGCAGGTCAAGGAAGGCGAGACCCTGGCCATCATCGAAGCGATGAAGATGTTCAACCCGATCGAAGCCGACACGTCCGGCACCATCGTCGCCATCCTCGGCGAGAACGGCCAGCCGGTCGAATTCGACCAGCCGCTGTTCGTGATCGGCTGAGGGGCACGCCATGCTCGACAAAGTCGTCATCGCCAACCGAGGGGAGATCGCGCTGCGCATCCTGCGCGCGTGCCACACCCTCGGCATCCGCACGGTGGCCGTGCACTCCACGGTCGATCGCAACCTCAAGCACGTGGCCATGGCCGACGAGTCGGTCTGCATCGGCCCGGCGCCGTCGCCGCAGAGCTACCTCAACATCCCGGCACTGATCGCCGCCGCCGAAGTCACCGACGCCCAGGCGATCCACCCGGGCTACGGCTTCCTGTCCGAGAACGCCGACTTCGCCGAGCGCGTGGAAGAGTCCGGCTTCATCTTCATCGGCCCCAAGGCCGACACCATCCGCATGATGGGCGACAAGGTCGAAGCCATCCGCGCGATGAAGTCCGCCGGCGTGCCGTGCGTGCCCGGTTCGGGCGGCCCGCTGGGCGAGGACATCGTCGCCAACACCAAGATCGCCCGTGAGATCGGCTACCCGGTCATCATCAAGGCAGCCGGTGGCGGCGGTGGCCGTGGCATGCGCGTGGTGCACGCCGAAGCCTCGCTGAAGACCTCGATCGAAACCACCAAGAGCGAGGCCAAGGCCGCGTTCGGCAATGGCGAGGTCTACATGGAGAAGTTCCTGGAGAATCCGCGCCACGTGGAGATCCAGGTGCTGGCCGACGGCCAGGGCAACGCCATCCACCTGGGTGAGCGCGACTGCTCGATGCAGCGCCGCCACCAGAAGGTGGTGGAAGAAGCGCCGGCACCGGGCATCACCGCCGAACAGCGCGAGCAGATCGGCAAGGTGTGCGTGGAAGCCTGCATCCGCATCGGCTATCGCGGCGCTGGCACGTTCGAGTTCCTCTACGAGGACGGCCGGTTCTACTTCATCGAAATGAACACCCGCATCCAGGTGGAGCATCCGGTCACCGAGATGGTCACCGGCATCGACCTGGTGGCCGAGCAGCTGAAGATCGCTGCTGGCCAGAAGCTGTCGATCAAGCAGAGCGACGTGGTGCTGAACGGTCATGCGATCGAGTGCCGCATCAACGCCGAAGACGCCGAGACCTTCGTGCCGAGCCCGGGCACCATCACCGGCTTCCATCCGCCGGGCGGCCCCGGCGTGCGCGTGGATACCCACATCTACAGTGGGTACCGCGTGCCGTCGAACTACGACTCGATGATCGGCAAGCTGATCGTGCACGGCCCGGACCGCGAAACCGCCATTGCCCGCATGCAGGTGGCGCTGAGCGAAATGGTGGTCGATGGCATCAAGACCAATGTCGCCCTGCAGCAGCGGATCATGCGCGACAAGGGCTTCCAGGCCGGTGGCCAGAACATCCACTACCTGGAAAAGCGTCTTGCCGAGCGCAAGAACAAGCCGATCGCGTTGACCTGATCGGCGGCAGGTGCTGGACATGAAAAGGGCGGGGAAATCCCCGCCCTTTTCCGTATCTCTTCTGTAGAGCCGAGCCTACGCTCGGCATGCCGGCAAGAGCAGCCGAGCATGGCTCGGCTCTACACATGCAGGTTCAGCGCGCGTCGGCCGCCGTCGCAGGAATCTGCGAGTTCGCCAGCGGACGGATACCGTTGGGTGAGCTCGGGTCGATGATCACCATGGTCTCCGTCGAGCCGTCGGGCCACACCACCTGGAAGGTGCTGCCGGCCGGCAACGAGGCGAACGGCATGCCACTCTGCGCGCGATAGACCGCGGCGACCTGGCTGGCACCCGCGCGGCGCACGTCTTCGTGCGTCTTCACCGTGGTCAGTTCCACTTTCGACAGATGCCGGTAACGATCTTCGTACGTGTCGATCATCAACAGCCCGACCGCGCCGGCCGAGTAAGCCACGAACAGCGCCACCCAGAACCAGAACTTGGCCCCATGCAGGAATCGACGGTAATTCATTGCCCGTCCCTCTTTCCAACCAATCGCTTGATCCACTGCTTCATTTTCCCCGCACCTTGCCGCGAAACCGCAGCGTCATACACAAAATCCCGGAAATCCTGCGTCCCATCCTGCGAACAGATCCCTCCATTCGCACAAAAACTGTTGACCAGCACACTGTCGGCCCCACACGGTAGACCGAGTTCGCAGGCCGCAAGCCGCCATGCCAGTTCACTGAGCTGCTCGCCGGCCACCAGGCCATTGAGTGCGCGGTCCCCTGCCGCACGCACGCCCATGCCCGGGGCGATCGCCATGAACGCTTCCGGGTCGCGTGAGGTGCGCACCCGCTCGACCAGGTCACGGCGATACTCGGGGCTGTCCTGCAATGGCTCGCCTTCGGCAAACAGCGATGCTTCCGCTGCCAGGTTGCCCTGCGCGGCCGCCTTGCGACGCTCCGCCAGCACCAGGGCGGACCCCAGCTTGTCGCCCGGCACGAATCCACCGCAGCGCTGCGCCACGCGCTCACGCGCCTGCACCATCGCCGGTGCGGCGGTCAGACCCAACCCCGCCAGCACGTTGTTGTCCAAACGGTAGCCGCCGGGGTCGATGGCGTACTGAGCGCAGTAGTCGTAAACCCGGCTGAGCATCCAGCGCGCCTCGTGGTTGCCGTCGTCGGCCTGCACGCGCAGGCGCTGCGCATAGGCGTAGAGATCGGTGGCATCCTCGATGTCGGCGCGCAGATCCAGCGGCAGGCCCGAGGGCAGCGCATTGCCGCGCTCGAATGCCGCCAGGCGACGCGCCAGCGCTTCCGGCATCACCGGCAGCGGCACCGCCGCATCCACCGCTGCCAGCGACGACACCGGCAGCTCGTCCGCCGTCGCCTGCGCCGACCCGGCATGGCCGCTGGCCCGATACCCGGCCACGCCCAGCACGGCCACCGCCGGCAGCACGAGCAACCAGGTTTTCAGGGTCGGAGCAAAGGCCATTGGCGGCAGTGAGCGTTCACGGCACACAGGAAAGCGCCAAGTTTAGCAAGGCCCGACAGGCCTGTCTGAACCACCTCCGTTCATCCAGGGGCAGCATCTCAGGCAATACGGAGACGCCCTGATGGTCTAGCATGGCCCCCTTTCCCGTGATTGCCCCCACCGCCATGCCGTTCCTGGAACTGACCCTGCGTTGCACCGAAGCCACCCAGCCCCGCTATGAAAACGCGCTGGAGGACGTCGGCGCACTGGCCGTCACCCTGCTCGATGCCGAGGCCGATACCAGCAACGAACAGGCCATCCTCGAGCCGGGCGTGGGCGAGACCCCGCTGTGGGACACCCTGGTGCTGAGCGCGCTGTTCCCCGCCGACAGCAACGCCCTGCTGCTGCTGGCCGCGCTGGAATCGTTCGACCCGGAGCTGGACTGGAGTGGTGGCAGCTTCCGTGCGGTCGAGGACGAAGACTGGGAACGCGCCTGGCTGGACCAGTTCCAGCCGATGGATTTCGGCAGCCGTACCTGGATCGTGCCGTGGAACCATGAACTGCCGGAAGCCGCCCAAGCCGCCGATGCGGCCGTGGTGCGACTGGACCCGGGCCTGGCCTTCGGCTCGGGTACCCACCCGACCACGGCCCTGTGCCTGCGCTGGCTGGACCAGCTTGCCGTGGACGGCCTGCTGCAGGGCCAGCGGGTGCTCGACTTCGGGTGCGGCTCGGGCATTCTCGCGCTGGCCGCACTGAAGCTGGGTGCCGCTGAAGCCATCGGCGTGGACAACGATCCGCAGGCCCTGGTCGCCACCGCCGACAATGCCGAGCGCAACGGCGAACAGGCGCGCATGCACGTGTACCTGCCGCAGGACGAACCGGTGGCAACCTACCCGATCGTGGTCGCCAACATCCTCGCTTCGGCGCTGGATGCATTGGCCGAACTGCTGGCCGCGCGCGTCGCCGCCGGCGGCCGCATCGCCCTGTCCGGCATCCTGCATGGCCAGGAAGGCGAACTGCTGCAGCGCTATGCCGCGTGGTTCGACGACCTGCAGGCCACCCAGGATGGCGACTGGATGCGCATCACCGGCGTACGCCGCGCCTGATCGTGGTTGAATGACCGCTGGATCCGAGCCCGCGCCCTGAGCATGTCCGAGCCGAACCCACCGCGCCGTCCCCTGGCGACCTTCCTGCGCACGACGCCGGAAGGTGAGGCCGCGCCTGCGACCGATACGCGCACGCAGGACGAAGCTGGGCCTGCAACGCAGGTGCCGGTCGCACCCGTCGAGCTGGCCCCTGCGCCGGCTGCGGAGATGCAACGCGACGATGACACGGTCATCGTTGATGACACTGCGGCCCTTGAACCGGCGCGGGTCGTACCCCCGGCAACGACGGGTACTGCCGATGCACCCAGTTTCCTCGGCAATGTGCGCCCGCGCGCCCTGCCGACGCCCCGCTGGCACTGGGCGCTGGTCGCCGCGCTGGCGCTGCTGCTGGTACTGCAGAGCGTGCTTGCCGACCGAGCGCGGCTGGCCGCCGACGCCGGCAACCGCGCATGGCTGGGCACGCTCTGTGGCGTGCTGCGCTGCAGCCTGCCCGCCTGGCATGAACCCACCGCCTTCACCATGACCAGTCGCGAGATCCGGCCACTGCCCGGGCAGGCCGGCGTGCTGCAGGTACAGGCCAGCATCCGCAACGACGCCCGCTGGGCACAAGCATGGCCGGACCTGCGCCTGTCGCTGTCCGATGCCGATGGCCGGGTGATCGGCAGCAGCGTGTTCACGCCTGCGCAGTACCTGGGCGAGAACCCCGGTGCGGCCTTGCTGGAACCGGGCCAGAGCGCACGCATCGCCTTCCGCGTACAGGAGCCTGCGGCGTCCACCGTCGCATTCACCTTCGACTTCCTTTGATCGCAAGTGGCCGCCCGGTCATGGCAGGCCGGGCACGCTCGCGCTAGACTGACCGCCACCACCTCGTCCGGCCGCGCGCTTCGCGCGCACGGGCCAACCGAATCGGGAACCCCCTTGAACGCTGTCCTTTCTCGTCCTGACAACAGTCGTGGCGCTCCCCGGCCACCGCTGCGTGAACACGTCGCCCAGTCCGTGCGCCGCTACCTGCGTGACCTTGATGGCTGCGACGCGGACGATGTCTACGAGATCGTGCTGCGCGAGATGGAGATCCCGTTGTTCGTGGAAGTGCTCAACCACTGCGAAGGCAACCAGAGCCGGGCCGCCGCGATGCTGGGCATCCACCGCGCCACCCTGCGCAAGAAGCTGAAGGAATACGGCATCAGCGCCTGAGCGCCGATGCCGCCTTTGTAGAGTCGAGCCATGCTCGACTGTCGTTTACGGATTGCCTGGCGCAGAAGCAGTCGAGCATGGCTCGACTCTACAGAAGCGGGTCACCACGCCATGCGTGGATGAAAGCCCGGCAGAATCAACCGCCCCCGCCCGCCTTCCAGTAATACCGCACCACGTGGAAGAACACCGGCGCGGCGAAGCACACCGAATCCAGCCGGTCGAGCATGCCGCCATGGCCCTCGATCATGTGGCCCCAGTCCTTGATGCCACGATCGCGCTTGATCGCCGACATCACCAGGCCACCCCAGAACCCCATCAGATTGATCAGCAGCGACAGGCCGAACGCCTGCAGCGGCGTGAACGGGGTGATCCACCACAGCGCCGCGCCCAGCGCGCTGGCACTCAGCACGCCGCCGACGAAGCCCTCCACCGTTTTCGACGGCGACAGCTTCGGCGCGATCAGGTGCTTGCCCAGCAGCTTGCCCCAGATGTACTGCAGCACGTCCGAGGACTGCACCACGATCACCAGGAAGGCGAACAGCAACACGTTGCGCGACGGGTCATGGCCCGGCACGTGAAGGTTCAGCAGCAGCGGTACATGCGAAATGCAGAACACGCAGATCATCAACCCCCACTGCACCTTCGCCGTGCGCTCCAGGTAGTGCGTGGTGTCGCCGCCGATGGTCGACAGGATCGGCAGGAACAGGAACGCATAGACCGGAATCAGCAGTGTGTACATGCCGTACCAGTCGATCCACACCAGGTAGTACTGCCAAGGCAGCACGATGTAGAACGCGGCCAGCAGCGCGTAGTAGTCACCTGAACGGGTCGGCGCCAGGGTGATGAACTCGCGCAGCGCGAACAGCGAGATGATCGCGAACAGCACGATAACCCCGGCACGGCCGAAGAACAGCGCCAGCCCGACCACGATCGCCATCACCCACCACGCGCGGATGCGCGAGACGAGGTTGGCGATCACCGCGCTGGGCCGCCCACGCTGGCGCCAGCGCAGGGTCTCAGCCACCAGTGTCGCCAGCACCAGCACCGCACCCACGCCAGCGAACAGCAGGCCGGTCTGCTGGCCGACGCTCTGCGTTGCCAGATCGCCAGATACATCCAACACGAAACTCATGCACGACCTCCATTCGGCGCCAGGTCCAGCAGCGCCTGCCGGCTGCGCGCCAGGAACGCGGCCTTGTCCTCGTCGGCCTGCAGCCGCAACGGCGTGCCGAAGGTGGCCGTGCACAGCAGGGGCAACGGCAGGAACCGGCCCTTGGGCATGACCCGCTTCAGGTTGTCGATCCACACCGGCACGAACTCCAGTTCCGGCCGTTGCCGCGCCAGGTGGTAGATGCCGCTCTTGAACGGCAGCAGCGGCTCATCGCCCACATTGCGCGTGCCTTCCGGAAACAGGATCAGCGAGCAGTCTTCGTCCACGGCATCGCGCAGTACCTGCAGCGGATCCTGATGGCGATGCCCGGCCTCGCGCTCGACCAGCACACCGTTGAACACCGCATCGATCAGGTAGCGGCGCAGGCCATCGCGCTGCCAGTATTCGGCCGCGGCCACCGGGCGCACCTGCCGCCGCAGTGCCGGTGGCATCGACGACCAGATCAGCACGAAGTCGCCATGGCTGGCGTGGTTGCCGTAATACACGCGTCGCTCGCTGGACGGCGCACAGCCGATCCACAGCGCACGGGCGCCGGTCACCACATGGATCGCGCCACTGCAGGCGCGGGCAATCAGTTCGGCGAACATTGGCCCCTCCGGTTCACGTCTGCGGCCACAACACGGCCAGCACCAGCAGTGCGAACTGCACCGCGGTCAGCAGGTACTGGCGCAGCAGCAGGCGGCGCATGCCGGCCCAGCGCGCGTCCCAGCCCCGCAGTTGCGCATCGGGTGACGCGCGGCGCAGGCCACTGTCCTGCAGCAGCTGATCGGTGCGGCGCGCGGCAGCATCGCCGTCCAGGCCCTCATCGCGCAGCAGCTGCAACAGGCTGGCGTCCAGCGCCACCCTCCACGCGTGATAGGCCTGTGCGATGCCCGCGGCAACACTGAGCAGCAACAGGCCGGCAGCGATCATCGCCAGCCCCGGCTCGATGCCGAGCAGCAGCAACGCCACCAGCAACAGGCCCAGCGACAGCAGCGCCGGCCAACGCCCCTGCCGCAGCAGCAGCTGCATGGTTGCCAGATCGGGAACCGTCCTCATGCGCGCGCTCCTGCCGCAGCAGTGATGGCATGCAGATGCGCTGCGCCCAGCACGATGCCAGGTCGCGCAGCACGCACGATCGCCACCGCCGCATCGGCATCAGCCGCACGACCACTACGCAGCAGCCACGCGGCGACGCTGGCGGCGCTGCGCGAATAACCCAGTGCGCAACACACCAGCAACGGTCCGTGCGCATGCAGCCGCTCGATGGCCTCGGCCGCCTCGCGCAGCTGTTCCGGAGCAGGCACCACCAGGTCCAGCATCGGCACGCTGGCATACGCTGCGCCCTGCGCGCGACAGGACAGCTCGGCGCAGGCATCGACCACCCCCACCAGGGGTGCCGCCAATGCCTCGGAGGGAATGCGCCCCAGCCACACGCCATCCATCACCGGCACCGGCTGCGGCGCACGCCGCGTCCACAGCCGCGAATTGATCCAGGCTGCACCCAGGTACGGCGCCAGCAGCCAACGTGACGCCATGGTCAGGCGTCCGTCGGCGCGCTTCTGGAACACCGCCGTACCCAGCCCGGCATAGGCCAGCGCCACCAGCAGCAGCGATACCACCGGCCACAGCAACCACAACGCGACACCCCGCAGCAGGATCACTGGCACCAGCAGCAGCGCTGCCCCGAGCAGGTACAGCCCCGCCAGGCGCCAGCGCTTGGCATCCTGCGTCGTGCGCCACGCATGCAACGGTGGCGTGCCCTGCTCGGGCCATAGCCACACGCACAGCCAGCCGGCCAGCAGGCCGGTCGGGATATCGATGAAATGATGCTGGAACGTGGTCAGCACCGAGACGCCGATCAGCAGCGCCCACACGTGCAGCACCCGGCGCCACACCCCGTGCAGGTACTGCGCGAACTTCACCCACAGCACGATCAGCAGCACGATATGCAGCGACGGTGCCTGGTTGAACGGCTTGTCGAAGCCCAGCAGCACATCGAACAGCCAGCCGAACACACCGCCGATCTCCGGACGCTCGAAGCTGAAGCGCAGCGGCCACAGCAGGAAGCAGGCCACCGCGATGACCTGCGCACTGAACAGCCGCAACGCGTGCCGGTCCAGCTCCAGCCGTTGCCGGCACAGGAAGAACGAGATCGCGTAGAACAGGTCGATTGACCAGTACGGCACGATCGTCCACGGCACGAACGGGATGCGTGTCTCCCACGCGAACGCCATCACCGGCAACGTGGCGTGGCGACCGGCCATCCAGTTGGCGAAGCCATAGCTGGCGAAGAAGAACGGGCCCAGCAGGGCCAGCCACAGCAGGGCGCGCCGCCAGGGGCGCCCTTCCGCGGCCAGCGGGGTTGCAGCGAGTGTCGCCATCACGCGGTCCGGCGTGCCAGCGACACGGTGAAGATGCCGAAGTCATCGATACGCTGCGCCACCTTCTCGAACCCGGCCAGGCGTACCAGCTCATCCATCTCCTGCTGGGTACGGCGACGCATCACCCACGCCGCGCCGCCACGGTGGCTGGTCAAGGCCCGCGCGATGAATTCCAGCTGCGGGTGCCAGGGCTGGCCGGTATAGGCCAGGTAGCCGCCCACCGGCACGGTCGCGGCGATGCCCTGCAGCGAACGCAGCACCGCATCGTTGTCGGGGAACAGTTCGTACAGGCCCGAAACCACCGCCAGCGTCGGCGCCGGGTCGACCTGCGCCAGCTGCACCGGGTCGAACGCATCGCCCTGCTCGAAGCGGGCGATGTCGGCCGCGCCCAGGCGCTCGATCAAGGCCTGCCCCTGGGTCACGTTCAGATCGCTGAAATCACGGAGGACGATGCGCTCGGCACGCTGTTCGCCCTGGCCCAGCGCTTCCAGCACATAGCGGCCATGGCCAGCGGCCACGTCCAGCACGCGCACTGGCGTGCCCTCCCCGCGCAGTCGCTGGGCGGCATCGCGCAGCAGTTCCTGCAAATGCTGGCCACGGATGCGGATGCCGCGCCAGCCGATCGCATCGAGATAGTTGCGGTCGACCATGCGGCCCAGCGGGCCCTTGCCACGCGCTTGGTCGCGATAGATGTAGTCGAGCGTGCTGCCCGAATCGAAACCGGTCTGCAGGCCCAGTGCGATGCCTTCGGACAACGTGCCGCCGACGCGCAGGCCGCCGCGCACCACGCGCCAGCGCAGGTCGGCCAGGCTGTTGCGTTCCGGTGGCCAGGCCAGGATCTCCGATTCCTCGAAGGTCGGACCATGCCGGTGTGCGTCACGACGCGACAACTCGCGCAGGGGTTCGGCGAAGCGCGCCTGGATGAAACTGCGGATGCGCGCCAGTGCCGGTGCGCGATCACGCTCGCCCAGCGTGTCGTGGAAGAAGCCCGGCAGGTGCACGCGCTCCTTGATCGGGCTGGACAGGCGCTCGTAGAAGCGGTCCTGCGGGCCACGATGCACGACGAAGTCCGAGCCGGACACCAACAGCTGCACCGGCACGCTGATCGCCTGCGCATCGGCGACGATGCGGTCGGCCGCTTCGTACAGGCCCAGCAGCACGCGCACCGAGATCGGGCGGGTGATCAGCGGATCGGTACGATAGCTTTCCACCCGTGCCGGGTCGTGGGTCAGCCACTGCGGCTTGACGTAGCTGTTGACGAAGAAATTGCCGCGCAGCTTCTGCATCAGCGCCAACCCAGCGCGTGCGAACGGCACGTACAGCTTCACCTTGAAGGCGGGCGAAGCCATCACCAGCGCACGCAGGCGCGGCGCGTAATCGTGCACCCAGGTCGCGGCGACCACCGCCCCCACGCTCTGCGCGATCACCACGATGTCTTCCACCGCGATACCGTGCTCGGCGCCGATGTGGGCAATGAAGCTGTCCAGGTCACGCACCAGCGCCGGGAAGCCCGGTGCATCGCCACGTGCGCCCGGCGAACGGCCATTGCCGCGCGCATCCCAGGCGAAGAAGGCGGTGTCGGGCAGGTCCAGCTCATCGACCAGGTGGGTGACCCGGCCGGAGTGCTCGTGGCCGCGGTGCAGCAGCACGATGGCCTTGGTGGCCGGGGTTGCGGTGGTGCCCGCCCAGTACCGGTAGAACAGCGGTACCTGGTCGAAGCTGTGGAATTCCCGTTCCTGCGCCTGACGCATGCAATCTCCTGATTGTCTTTTTGTATCTGCTTGATTAATTCGGCGAAACCGCCGCTTCCCGCAGTCCGCGACGGACGCGGTTGATCATCGTCAGCACGCACAACACTGCCATGGCTGCAGCCACGCCGCTGACCGTCAGTGCACCGCCCCAGCCGAAGGCCAGCAGCAAGCCCAGTGCACCGATCACGAAGGCGCGGTCGCTCTTGCCCATCGGGCCGTCATAGCGGCGGCTGGCACCGACCATCAGCCCCAGCACGCCGGCGTACTCGCTCAGCGCCGCCGTCCAGGCCAGCAGCCACAGCGCCTCCGGGCGCACGCCGGGTACGCTGAGCAGGCTCAGGTACAGCGCCGCATCGGCGATCACATCGCACAATTCGTTCAGATAGGCGCCCAGCCGCGATTGCTGGCCGAATTCGCGCGCCAGCATGCCGTCCACCGCGTTGAGCGCCATGCGCAGCAGCATCCACAACGGCAGCAGCAGGTACAGCAGAGGCTGGGCAGGCGCGCAGCACCACACGGCTGCGGCCACCAGCAGCGAGACCACGGCAGCAGCCACGGTCACCGTATTGGCAGTGATCCCCATGCGGAACAGACCGCGTACGGCTGGACGCAACAGGTCCTGGAAACGTCCCTTCAATGCATAGATCGACATGATCCGTACCCGCTGATCCTTGGCAGTGCGGGCACAGCCTACCCCATCGTTGGCAGATTCCGACAACCCGGCTCTGGTCCGCAGCCCAGACTCCGGATCGGGCCGGATCGGTGTGCCCGACCCGGCCTTACGCCGATTGCCACGGCAAATTACCCCTTCCAGCGCCCGCCACGGGCCCCCACCGCCTACAATATCGACCCCGCTCCGCTGCCGATTCTGTCCCATGACTGCTGATCTGTTGCCCGTCCGCCGGGCCCTCCTCTCCGTTTCCGACAAGACCGGTCTGGTCGAGCTGGCCACTGCGCTGGCGGCACGCGGCGTGGAGCTGCTGTCCACCGGCGGCACCGCCAAGGCGATCCGCGATGCGGGCCTGGCCGTGAAGGACGTGGCCGAGGTCACCGGTTTCCCGGAAATGATGGACGGCCGCGTCAAGACCCTGCACCCGATGGTGCACGGTGGCCTGCTGGGCCGTTCGGGCCTGGATGATGCGGTGATGGCCGAGCATGGCATCGGTGCCATCGACCTGCTGGTGCTGAACCTGTACCCGTTCGAGTCGGTCACCGCCAAGGCCGACTGCACCCTGGCTGATGCGGTGGAGAACATCGATATCGGCGGCCCGGCCATGCTGCGCTCGGCGGCCAAGAACTTCGCCCGCGTGGCAGTAGCCACCGACCCGTCGCAGTACGCCGAGCTGCTGGCCTCGCTGGACGCCAACGACGGCCAGCTGTCGGCCGCCACCCGCTTCGCGTTCTCGGTGGCCGCGTTCAACCGCGTCGCCCAGTACGACGCGGCGATCAGCAACTACCTGTCGGCGGTCACCGCCACCGACGCCGCCGTGCCGGCCCGTGCCGAGTACCCGGCGCAGATGAACTCCACCTTCGTGAAGGTGATGGACCTGCGCTACGGCGAGAACCCGCACCAGAGCGGCGCGTTCTACCGCGACCTGTACCCGGTGCCGGGCACCCTGGCCACGTTCCAGCAGCTGCAGGGCAAGGAACTGAGCTACAACAACCTGGCCGATGCCGATGCGGCGTGGGAGTGCGTGCGCCAGTTCGACGCGCCGGCCTGCGTCATCGTCAAGCACGCCAACCCGTGCGGCGTGGCCGTCGGTGCCGGCAACGGCGATGCCTACGAGCTGGCCTACGCCACCGACCCGACCAGCGCCTTCGGCGGCATCATCGCCTTCAACACGCCGCTGGACGCTGCCACCGCCAAGGTCATCCTGGACCGCCAGTTCGTGGAAGTGCTGATCGCCCCGGATTACGAGCCGGCCGCGCTGGAATACGCGCAGAAGAAGGCCAACGTGCGCGTGCTGCGCATCCCGCATGGTGATGGCCTGAACAACTTCGACAGCAAGCGCGTCGGCTCGGGCCTGTTGCTGCAGTCCTCGGACAACCGCGGCATGACCCGCGATGAGCTGAAGGTGGTCAGCAAGCTGGTGCCGACCGACAAGCAGTTCACCGACCTGCTGTTTGCCTGGAAGGTGGCCAAGTTCGTGAAGTCCAACGCGATCGTCTATGCGAAGGACAACCGCACCATCGGTGTCGGCGCCGGCCAGATGAGCCGCGTGTACTCGGCGCGCATCGCCGGCATCAAGGCCGCCGATGCAAACCTGGTGGTCGAGGGCTCGGTGATGGCCTCCGATGCGTTCTTCCCGTTCCGCGACGGCATCGATGCCGCTGCTGCCGCCGGCATCAAGGCGGTCATCCAGCCGGGCGGTTCGATGCGCGATGCCGAAGTGATCGCCGCCGCCGACGAACACGGCCTGGCCATGGTGTTCACCGGTGTTCGCCACTTCCGCCACTGATACTGGAGCGACACGGATGTCCGCAGTCTCACTGAAATCGCTGGCCTTGCTCGCCCTCGCGGGCGCGGCCGCGCTGGCCGGTTGCAAGCCTGCGGCCGCCCCGGTGCCTGCGTCGTCGCCGCAGGCCGCCACGTCGGCCCCTGCCGAGCCGACGGCGCACGTGAGCCGCACCGCGCGACTGCAGGCCTTCCTGGTCCAGCGCTACGGCAAGAACGCCAGGCTCTCCGGTGAATGGCACGGCAGCTGGAACGACGACGGCGAAACCCGCCCGATGGACTGGCACGTCTGCGCCGAGCAACCGGTGGTGAGCGGTGACAGCTGGCAGCAGTTGCTGGCGGTCTGCGGTGCTTTGTCCGAAGGCGCGCACATCGACGCAGGCATGATCGACTTCTTCGTGCTGCATCCGAAGGGCGAGGGCTTCGACGTGACCAGTGAACTGACTGGCGAACGCTTTGGCAGCGGCGGCCAGCCCGGCACCGCCAGCATCATCCGCGCAGGCAGCGACTTCTATGGTTTCCGC
Source organism: Stenotrophomonas sp. GD03654 (assembly GCF_029845105.1). Lineage (NCBI taxonomy): Bacteria > Pseudomonadati > Pseudomonadota > Gammaproteobacteria > Lysobacterales > Lysobacteraceae > Stenotrophomonas > Stenotrophomonas sp. GD03654. The sequence continues at coordinate 38,041 of NZ_JAOCLC010000026.1, forward strand.
GTCGAGGACGGCTGGTTCGGGCAGGGCTTCTCGCTGCTCTCGCAGTCGCTGATCCTGCCAGGCCCGAACGGCCTGGTGTCCAGTGGCAGCGTGCGCAGCCATATCGACAATGACGCCCAGTACGAGTGCGACAACCTGGGCGCCAGCAGCGACCCGGAGACTGTCGAGGACTGCCGTACCCGTCGCTTCAGCATCGATTTCGCCCTGCGTTTCGACGACAGCGATCGCAGCGCGCGCATCTGGCCGCTGCTGATCGAGGAAACCGGCACCACCTGCGGTGGCAAGCAGGTCCGGCAGGAACACCGCTTTACCCTGGACCCGAAGACCTGGGCCTATTCCTTCCCCGAATCACTGCGACGCGAAGGCTGCGAGTGAGCCACGCGCGCCGCCGGGGATATCGATCTTCCCTTCCCACGCAATCTGGAATCTCGTGATGAACGTACTTGTCATCGGCTCTGGCGGCCGCGAACACGCCCTGGCATGGAAGCTGGCCCAGTCCTCCCGTGTCACCGAAGTGATCGTGGCGCCCGGCAACGCCGGCACCGCCAGCGAAGACAAGTGCCGCAACGTGGCGGTGAAAGTGACCGACATCGACGGCCTGCTGGCGCTGGCCCAGGCCGAAGGCGTGGCGCTGACCGTGGTCGGCCCGGAAGTACCGCTGGTGGCCGGCGTGGTCGACCGCTTCCGCGCCGCCGGCCTGCGCATCTTCGGGCCGACTGCCGCCGCCGCGCAGCTGGAAGGCAGCAAGGCCTACGCCAAGGACTTCCTGGCCCGCCACAACATCCCCACCGCGTTCTATGCCGTGCACACCGAGGTGGATGCCGCCCTGGCCTACATCCGCGAGAAGGGCGCGCCGATCGTGGTCAAGGCCGATGGTCTGGCTGCCGGCAAGGGCGTGATCGTGGCGATGACCCTGGCCGAAGCCGAAGATGCCGTGCGTGACATGCTGTCGGGCAACGCGTTCGGCGATGCCGGTGCGCGCGTGGTGATCGAAGAGTTCCTCGATGGTGAGGAAGCCAGCTTCATTTCGATGGTGGACGGCGTGCATGCGCTGCCGATGGCCACCTCGCAGGACCACAAGCGCGTCGGCGACGGCGACACCGGCCCGAACACCGGTGGCATGGGCGCCTACTCGCCCGCGCCGGTAGTGACGCCGGAGGTGCATGCACGCGTGATGCGCGAGGTGGTGAACCCGACCGTGCAGGGCATGATCGCCGACGGTATCCCGTTCACTGGTTTCCTCTACGCGGGCCTGATGATCGACGCCAGCGGCGCGCCGAAGGTGATCGAATTCAACGTGCGCTTCGGCGACCCGGAAACCCAGCCGGTGATGTTGCGCCTGGAGTCGGATCTGGTCGAGCTGGTGGAAGCCGCCATCGATGGCCGCCTGGACCAGGTGCAGGCGCAGTGGGACGCACGCCCGTCGCTGGGCGTGGTGCTGGCCGCGAAGCCCTACCCGGAAGCGCCGATCACCGGTGACGTGATTTCCGGCCTGGACGACGTGCCGGCCAGTGCCAAGGTGTTCCATGCGGGGACTGCATTGGACGCGCAGGGCCAGGTGGTCAGCGCCGGCGGCCGCGTGCTGTGCGTGGCGGCGCTGGGTGACAGCGTGCGCGACGCGCAGGCCAACGCCTATGCCGGCGTGGCCAAGGTGACCTGGGCCAACGAATTCCACCGCAACGACATTGGTTGGCGCGCGATCGCACGCGAGGGGTGAGGCTCCCCCGCTCCCATGCATGGCGCGGATTGAATACCACGGTAAAGCAAAGGCCCGGCATTGCCGGGCCTTTGCTTTACAGGACTGCTTCGAGACCCTTCCGATCAATCAGGTTAAGCAACTTCAGTGACGGTCCGCTGGGTTTCTTTTCGCCCTGCTCCCAGCTGCGTACGGTGGAAACGCTGGTATTGAGAACCCCCGCAAAGACCGGCTGACTGAGCTGCAGTGACGTACGCAGGGCACGGATCTGGGCACTGCTGTACTCAGGGACCGGCTCAAGGCAAAGTGCTTCGTAGCTGCTCAACCGACGTTTATCGATGAAGCCATGCGCGTGCAGACTCACAGCAGCATCATGCACCGCTTCAAGAAGCGCACTTTTCGCGCGCCGTCGCTCAGGGGTCTTCGTCATGGCCGATCTCCTGTAGATCCCCGTACTCCACGGCGCGATTCAGCTGCGCCGTACTCATTCTCAGGAACTCCGATGCGTACAACTGCAGCGCATCCCGTTCCGCATTCGTGATCGCAGCACGTTCATTCTTCTCGTAGCCGAAAAGGAAGAACCAATGCCCGCCTCGCTGTGTGGCGACGATGATTCGAACGCTCCCACGCTTTCCCCGCCCCGGTAACGCAACGCGCTTCTTGAAGATTCCGCCGCCAAGATCAGCATCCACCAGACCCGCTTCCATTTCACGTACCGACCGGTACAGCGCAGCTTCGGACAGGGTGGTCCTACGCATACTGCGATTGAAACTTCGTGTGCGGAAGACGCGTGGCATGATCATACCGTGCCACTGCGTGGTACGGCGTGAACATCAGCATCCAGCACATGACCCGGTCGGCACAATCACCGCTCTGGCGTCAGAGTAGAGCCACGCCATGCGTGGCTAAGCCCCACAAACGAAAAAGGCCCGGCACTGCTGCCGGGCCTTTCACAATTGCGACGCCACCCCGCCTTACGCGGTGAACAGCGCCTTCATCTTCTTCAGCGCGTTCGCTTCCACCTGGCGGATACGCTCGGCCGACACGCCGTACTCGTCGGCCAGCTCCTGCAGCGTCACCTTGCTGTCGGCATCCAGCCAGCGACGGCGGATGATGTCGCGCGAGCGGGCATCCAGCTCAGCCAAGCCTTCGCGCAGCAGCTGCATCTGGTTGTCTTCGCTGTCGGCACGTTCGTATGCCATCGACGGATCTTCGTCGTTGGCGACCAGGTACGCAGCCGGCGACGGCGGCGCATGCTCGTTGTCCTCATCGGTCGGCGCATCGAAACCGATATCGCGACCGGACAGGCGCGACTCCATTTCCATGACCTCGCGCTCGGACACGTTCAGGTCTTTGGCCACCGCGCTGACTTCCGCCGCGTTCATCCAGCCCAGGCGCGTCTTCGACTTGCGCAGGTTGAAGAACAGCTTGCGCTGCGCCTTGGTGGTGGCGACCTTCACGATGCGCCAATTCTTCAGGATGAACTCGTGCATCTCGGCGCGGATCCAGTGCACGGCGAAGGAGACCAGGCGCACGCCCATATCCGGGTCGAAGCGCTTGACCGCCTTCATCAGGCCGATGTTGCCTTCCTGGATCAGGTCACCCAAGGCAAGGCCGTAGCCGTTGTAGCCGCGGGCCACGTGCACCACGAAGCGCAGGTGCGAATGCACCAGCTCGCGGGCAGCGTCCAGATCGTTGCCGTCGCGGAAGCGACGGGCCAGGTCCTGTTCGTCATCGACCGACAGCACCGGGATCTGGTGCACGGCACCGATGTAGGCGTCCAGCGAACCGAGCGCACTGGGAATCGGGAGATTGTTTGCCACAAGGGCAGTAGAGGTGTTCTGGCTCATAGGCACCCATCTTAGCAGTCCGGGATTTGGACTGCTAAAGGAGGAAAAAGTTCCAGCATCCTATTGATGCAACACTGGTCCCAAACAGAGCCCTACCGTAGCGCGATTTGATGACAGTGGCGAGCACGCTTTTCGGGATTCACAATCCCTTGGAATTCAAGCAATTACCTGCCGAAAAGCGGCCGATTCCGGTCAAGCGGAGCTGAACGGGCCGTTCTGGGGACCCATTCAGGGCCAGCAACGTTGCCAGGTGTTCAGCCTGGGCCGGGCGCCCGTGCTCATAGCGCCGAACGCGGCGGCAGCGACCAGTCGATCGGGGCCTGGCCGCGACGCTGCAGGTACTCGTTGGCCATTGAGAAATGACGGCAGCCGAGGAAGCCACGATGGGCCGACAGCGGCGACGGGTGCGGCGACTTCAGCACGCGATGGCGACCGGTGTCGATGACCTTGCCCTTCTGCTGCGCATAGGCGCCCCAGAGCATGAAAACCAGTCCTTCGCGTTCGCGGTTGAGCACATCCACCACGTGGTCGGTGAAGCCTTCCCAGCCACGCCCCTGGTGCGCACCTGCCTTGCCCTCTTCCACCGTCAGCACGGCATTGAGCAGCAGCACGCCACGCTGTGCCCACGGGATCAGGCAGCCATGGTCCGGGCGCGGGATACCGAGATCGCTCTCGATCTCCTTGTAGATGTTCAGCAGCGACGGCGGCACCGGCACGCCCGGCGGCACCGAGAAACTCAGGCCGTGCGCCTGGCCACGACCGTGGTACGGGTCCTGGCCGAGAATCACCACCTTCACCTGTTCGAACGGGGTAGCGTCGAACGCGGCGAAGATCTGCGGGCCAGGCGGGAACACCGCCGCACCGCTGGCCTTGCGCTGGCGCAGGAAGCTGGACAGCTCGCGCATCTGCGGCTGCAACAGGTAATCGCCTACATGTTGCTTCCAGCTCGGTTCCAGCTGGATCGTCGGGGTGTCGGCTGCTTCATCCATCATCGAATCAGGGGTCCATCGTTCAAGCGGGCCAGGCGCAGCTGGAACAGCACCTTGGTGACCAGCAGCCGTTCTTCGATCGGCTTGAGCACCAGGTCGTTGGCACCGGACTGCAGCAGCCCGGTCTGGTTGTGCGGGTTGCCATCGCCGGTCATCACCAGCACCGGCAGGCGGCGCTTGCCGTAACCGAAGTCCACGCGCACGCGCTGCACAACATCGCGGCCGCTCAGTTCACCCTTCAGGGTGACGTCGGTCAGCACCAGGTCGATGCGGTGGCGGCTGCGGCCCAGCGACTCGGCCGTGAGCAGGGTGAATGCTTCTTCGGCGCTGACCACGTGCAGCACGTTCAACTGCTGGCGCTCGAGCATGCGCTTGGTGGCCTCGGCGACCACGCGGCTGTCCTCGATATAGAGGATGGTCGCGCCGGGTATGGTCTGCGGCTGCACGTAGCCACGGATGAAGGTTGCCAGTGCCTCATGGCCCAGCGATTTGTCGAAATAATCGGTGACGTACTCGGTGAAGCGGCGCTGCTCCAGATGCTGCTGGGCATCGCCGGAAACCACGATCACCGGCACGTAGGCCTGGCCGGCCGCTTCGCGGACCATCCGCGCCAGAGCTAGGCCGTCACCATCGCGCAGGGTCAACGAGGTGGTCACCAGGTCCACCGGGCCCTGCGCCAGCGCCTGCTGCGCGTCCTCGATGCTGTCGCAGCCGATCACTTCCACGCCCGGCAGGTCACGCTGCAGGACGTCGGCGATCAGCTTGCGCACCAGCTTCGAGCCATCGACCACCATCACCCGCGTCGCGGGCCCTTCAAGGTGCTTCAACGCTTGCGGTTGCATGCCGGTCTCAGGTGTCGGTCGGGCGGGTCTGGCGGAGGAAGTGGCCGGTCACCAGCCATGCGCCCAGCCAGCCCAGCAACAGCGTGCCGAGCAGAACCAGACCGCCATGCAGCAGGTCCAGGCCATGCAGCACGAACGGGCTGCCGTAGCTGCGCGAGAGTTCGGCCAGCGGCACGCGCAGCGCGGCACCGGCGGCGGCGATCAGGGCCAGCGCGACCGCACCGGCCCCCAGGCCGTACCAGGCGCCCAGGTACAGGAACGGGCGGCGGATGAAGCCATCGCTGGCGCCCAGCAGCTGCAGCACGCCGATTTCCTCGCGACGGGCCTGGATGTCCAGGCGCACCGTGTTGCCGACCACCAGCGCGGCGCCGACGCCGAGCAGTACCGACAGCACCTGCACCAGCCGCGCGCCGAACGCCAGCCAGGCATCCAGGCGCTGGCGCCACAGTGCGTCGTGCTGCACCAGGTCGGCCTCGGGCAGGCTTTCCAGCGCGCGCGCCAGCCGCGCGTCGTCCTTGCCCTGGCCCGGGGTGATCACCAGCAGCGACGGCAGCGGGTTGTCGTTGAGTGCATCAATCGCCTCGCCGAGCCCGGCATCGCGCAGTTCCTGCAGGCCATGCTCCGGCGTGCGCACGTTCACCTCGGCTACGTCATCACGGTCGCGCAGCTGGCCGGCCAGGCGCAGCGCGCCGGGACCATCGACGTCGCCCTTCAGGAACACGTTGATGTCGCGCGACTGCTGCACGCTGCCGGCGAACTGCTTGAGGTTGTCCAGCGCGATCGACAGTCCCAGCGGCAGGGCCAGCGCCAGCGCCATGACCATCACCGTCAGCAGGGTCGCCCACGGCTTGCGGCAGGCGCGGCCCAGGCTGAACACCACGCTGTGCACGTGATGCTGGAACCAGACGCCCACGCGGGACGGGGCGGCGGCTTCGCTGTTTTCGTTCTTCGCCATCGATTACTCCGCCAGGTCCTGCGGCGAGATGTCATCCACCAGCCGGCCGTGGTCAAGGATCAGCACGCGCTTGCGCATGCGGCGCAGCAGCGGCAGGTCGTGGCTGACCACCAGCACGCTGGTGCCGCGCGAGGGCAGCTCGGCGAACAGGGCCATGATCTCCGCCGCCAGGGTCGGGTCGAGGTTGCCGGTCGGCTCGTCGGCCACCAGCAGCTTGGGCTCACCGACGATGGCGCGGGCGATGCCGACGCGCTGCTGCTCGCCGGCCGACAGCTGCGAGGGCAGCGCCTTCTCGCGATGGCCCAGGCCCATCCGCTCCAGCACCGAACGCACCCGCTTGTTGATGTCGCCGCGGCGGGTGCCGCGCAGGATCAGGGGCAGCGCCACGTTCTCGGCAATCGAGCGATCCATCAGCAGGCGATGGTCCTGGTAGACCGCTCCCACCGCGCGTCGGTGCCGGGGCACGTCGCCGCCGCGCACCTTCAGCAGGTTGCGCTCGTCGAACACCACCGCGCCGCGGCTGGGCCGCTCGTCCAGGTGGATCAACTTGAGCAGGGTGCTTTTGCCCGCACCGGAATGGCCGGTGACGAACAGCATCTCGCCCGGTGCGACCTCGAAGCTGACATCGGTCAGCGCCTCGTGGCCACCGGCGTACTGTTTGCTGACATTGTCGAAGCGCAGGACACTCATGCCCCGATTATGCAGGACCGGCGCGACGTCGTGGAGACGGTGGGTGCCGACCGTTGGTCGGCACGCCCTTCAAGCCACCCGACCAACGGTCGGGTGCCACCGGCTTAGCTGCCCGACAGCATCCGGCGGATCTTGCGGCCAATGCGGGTCAGGAACGAATCGCCAGTATCGGCAGCCGTACGCACCGGCTTGGCCACCACCTGCACCGGGGTGACCGGGCTGGCGCCATTGCCGGCGGCGCTCTGCACGCCCTCGGCACCTTCGACCGGACGGCCATGGCGACGACGACGGCGCTTGCGCGGCTTGTGCTCGCCGTCCACCGCACCTTCCGGTGCGCCTTCGGCACGCGGCGGGCGCGGCGGACGCGGAGCCTGGGCGGTGGCACCTTCGGCGCCGGCGGCCGGGGCGGCAGCGCCCTGCTCGCCTTCCACGCGCGGCTTGCGCGGGCCACGCGAGCGGCGTTCGCCGCTGCGCTCACCGTCACGGCCACCACGGCCACCACCACCGCCGGAACGGCCACCACTACGGCCACCGCCCCGACGCTCTTCCTCGGCGGCACGGGCTTCGCGCGCTTCGCGGAAGATCTGGCCGACGCTTTCGTTGTCCTCGCCTTCCTCGCCTGCAGCCGGAGCCGGGCGTTCCGGGCGCGGCAGCGGGGTCAACAGTTCCTTGGTGACCGGCTCGGACGGAATCTTCTGCTCGATGTAGGCCTCGATGTCCGGCAGGCCCATGGCGTAGCGTTCGCAGGCGAAGCTGATCGCATCACCTTCTTCGCCCAGGCGCGCGGTGCGGCCGATGCGGTGCACGTAGTCTTCGGCGTCGAACGGCAGGTCGTAGTTGTAGACGTACTTGATGCCATCGATGTGCAGGCCGCGCGCGGCCACGTCGGTGGCCACCAGGATTTCCAGCTGGCCCTTCTGGAAGCGGTTGAGCAGGCTCTCGCGCTTCTTCTGCGGCACGTCGCCGGACAGCACGCCGACACGGTAGCCGGCCTTTTCCAGCGAACGGGCAACGCGTTCGACGAACACCTTGGTGTTGACGAAGACCATGGTGCGCGCGCCTTCGCTGCGCGACAGCAGGCCCAGCAGCAACGGAATCTTCTCGTCGTCGGCCGGGAAATAGATGCGCTGGCGCACGCGCGCGGCGGTGATGGTCTCGGCTTCAACCACCAGCTTCTGCGGTTCGTTCATGTGCTCGTAGGCCAGCTCCAGCACGCGGTGGCTGAGGGTGGCACTGAACAGCAGGGTCTGGCGGGTGGTGCGCTCGGGCATGCGGCGCAGCAGGAAGCGGATGTCCTTGATGAAGCCCAGGTCGAACATGCGGTCGGCTTCGTCCAGCACGCAGATCTCGCAGGCGTGCAGCGATACCACCTTGTGCTGCTTCACGTAGTCGATCAGGCGGCCCGGGGTGGCGATGATCACGTCCACGCCCTGCTGCAGCAGTTCGCGCTGCTTGTCGTAATCCACGCCGCCGTAGACCAGCGCGAAACGCAGGCCCAGGTCGGAGCCGAACTTCACTGCATCCTTGTGGATCTGGATGGCCAGTTCGCGGGTCGGGGCGAGGATCAGCGCGCGCGGATCTTCCGGCTTGCGGTCAGCCAGGGCCGGACGCGTCAGCAGGCGGTTCACGACAGCGACCAGGAAGGCCAGGGTCTTGCCGGTGCCGGTCTGGGCCTGGCCGGCAACATCACCACCGGGCAGCGCGACCGGCAGGGTCAGCGCCTGGATCGGCGTGCAGCGGGTGAATCCGGCTCCTTCAAGGCCGGCCTGCAGGGCCGGATGCAGCTCGAAGGAGGAGAAGGTCAAATCGGTCAGCGGTTTGTCGCTCATGTGTCCGTCTTGGTATGGCCGCCGGCCCGTAGGGCGGCTGGCACTTCATCGTCTAGGGGCACCGTCGCAAACTGCGGCCCCTGCGGCGGGTTGGCAGGCTGGGACCACCCGGTCCGCGCGCCGCACAATGCCCCAGTTTAACGCACTCGGGCCAGCAAACCGGAATGACCCGTCTCATAAGACAAAGAGACGGCGACCTTCACCCAACCACACCGGACTTGAACGGCCCGGCCAGGGCCGCTGGTGTCGCCCACTGCCAGCCCCATCTACAGGAAGACAGTGAAATCCGACACATACCGGGCATCGAAGCGATCACGATACGCTGGGTTCCAGCCGGCGCCTGTCCCTGCCCTGCGATAGGGGTACACTTCCGGCCGTGAGCGTCCAGGCATCCCGCCGAACGCACCGCGGCAGTGCGCCGCGAGGCAACGACGAGGGTCGCGCCACCGGGCATGGCCCAGTTCACCCACCTCCGGCATGGCCGGGTGCAATCCAAGACGAGAAACCAAGATGAGCGACAAGGTTGTACATGTCGGCGACGCCGACTTTGATAGCGCAGTGCTGAATTCCAAGGAACCGGTGCTGGTCGATTTCTGGGCCGAGTGGTGTGGCCCCTGCAAGATGATCGCCCCGGCGCTGGACGAGCTGGCCGATGCCTACCAGGGCCGCGCCAAGATCGCCAAGGTCAACGTCGACCACAACCGCGCGCTGGCCGCCAAGTACCACGTGCGTTCGATCCCGTACCTGGTCGTGTTCAAGGACGGCGAGAAGGTCGGCGAGCAGATCGGTGCGGTGGGCAAGGCCCAGCTGGCCGGCCTGCTGGACAAGGCCCTGGCCTGATCCTGCTGTTCCCCGGCAGCCGTGGACCACGGCTGCCGGCGGGGCGCCCCGCGCCCATGATGAATGTTGTTCCCGGTGACCCTTGCACGGCGCCGCAGGCCGATGATAGTGTCGGCATATCCGGCCGCGTTCGCGTGCCGCACCCTCTGGACGCAGTTTCTTCCAGACCCATTCCCAACGTTCGCCGCCCCAGCCGGGCGCTCGCACCTTCAAGCGAGGAATAACGCTCTTGTCCGATAACACTTCCGAAACCGGCAGCGCCGATGCGCCCGCCGAAAAGCGCGTGCGCAAGCCCCGCGTAGCCAAGGCTGCCGCTCCGTCAGCCGCCGAAACCAGCGCCGCTCCGGCGCAGCCGACCCTGCCGCTGGCCGCCGCGCCCGAAGCGCCGGCACCGGCTGCAGCCGCCCCCGCACCGAGCGCGCCCGCCGCCGAGGCCCCTGCCAGCAGTGGCGGCGGCGAAGGCGGTGAGGGTCGCGAATCCGGCCAGCCGCGCCAGCAGAACCCCCAGGGCGGTGGCCAGAACCAGGGCCAGAACCCGTACAACCAGAACGGCCAGCAGGGCCAGGGCCAGGGGCAAGGTCAGGGCAACCGCCGCGACCGCTTCCGCAACCGCCGCGACCGTGACCGCAACAACCGCTTCCGCGACGACGGCCTGCCCAACGATGGCGGCGAGCAGCAGCCGTTCGTGCCGCGCCCGCACGCCAACGTGCCTGAGGGCTTCCCGGTCTACTCGCTGAGCGACCTCAAGCGCATGCCGGCGCAGAAGCTGCTGGAAATCGCCGAGCAGCTGCAGATCTCCGAAGGCGTGGCGCGCGCCCGCAAGCAGGATGTGATCTTCGCCCTGCTGAAGGTGCTGACCCGCCACGGTGACGGCGTCGCCGCCGATGGCGTGCTGGAAATCCTGCCGGACGGCTTCGGCTTCCTGCGCGCGGCCGAAGCCAGCTACCTGGCCGGCCCGGACGACACCTACATCTCGCCCAGCCAGATCCGCCGCTTCAACCTGCGCACCGGTGACCACATCTCCGGCCGCATCCGCTTCCCGAAGGACGGCGAGCGCTACTTCGCGCTGAACATCGTCGACACCATCAACGGTGAGCCGATCGAAGCGTCGAAGAACAAGGTGCTGTTCGAGAACCTGACAGCGCTGTTCCCGCGCCGCCGCTTCACCCTGGAGCGTGGCAACGGTTCGTCGGAAGACATCACCGGCCGCATCCTCGACCTGATGGCACCGCAGGGCAAGGGCCAGCGCTCGCTCATCGTGTCGCAGCCGAAGGCCGGCAAGACCATGATGATGCAGCAGGTCGCCACCGCCATCACCACCAACCATCCGGACGTGCACCTGATCGTGCTGCTGATCGACGAGCGCCCGGAAGAAGTGACCGAAATGCAGCGCACCGTGCGCGGCGAAGTCATCAGCTCGACCTTCGACGAGCCGGCCGCGCGCCACGTGCAGGTGGCCGAAATGGTCATCGAGCGCGCCAAGCGCCTGGTCGAGCACAAGAAGGACGTGGTGATCCTGCTCGACTCGATCACCCGCCTGGCCCGCGCCTACAACAACGTGGTGCCGAGCTCGGGCAAGGTGCTGACCGGTGGTGTGGACGCCAACGCCCTGCACCGCCCGAAGCGCTTCTTCGGTGCCGCGCGCAACGTGGAAGAAGGCGGCAGCCTGACCATCATCGCTACCGCGCTGGTCGACACCGGCTCGAAGATGGACGAGGTGATCTACGAAGAGTTCAAGGGCACCGGCAACAGCGAAGTGCACCTGAGCCGCCGCATCGCTGAAAAGCGCGTGTTCCCGGCCATCGACATCAACCGTTCCGGCACCCGCCGAGAAGACCTGCTGATCGAACCGGAACTGCTGCAGAAGATCTGGATCCTGCGCAAGCTGCTGCATCCGATGGATGAAATGGCCGCGATGGAGTTCCTGCTCGACAAGATGAAGAACACCAAGTCCAACGACGAGTTCTTCGGTTCGATGAAGCGCTGACCCCGGCGCTGCATCGGAAGAAACCTGCCGCTCGCTGCGGCAGGTTTTTTTTTGCCTGCAGGGCGACGCACTTCACTTCGCTGGCGCCCGCTTTTGGCGATAATCCGCGCGATACCCTGCCCGGCCCCCGTGGGCCCGGCCACCGATTCCCGCTGTCGCCCCTTCCGGAGAACCGGTCGGGTCCAGCCTCCTGCCGGATCCGTCGACGCATGCGAACGCTGTCTCCCCGCCTCAACCTGGGCAAGCTGATCCTCGCCTTGGCCCTGCTCAGCGCCATCATCGCCCTGGCCAACACTCTGCTGGCCAGCTATCGCGTGCAGCGGGACCAGCTGGTCGGCAACACACTGGAAGCCAACCGCGTCTATGCCACCAAACTGGCAGAGACCACCCAGAACTTCCTGCTGGCCGCACAGCAGCAGCTGGCCTATGCCGCGACCCGCCTGGGTGAGGACGACCTTGATCCGAAGCAGGCCCAGGATGAAGCCAGCCGCCTTCAGCTGCAGTCCAGCAGCTTCAACTCCTCGCTGGTGGTGGACGCCGACGGCCTGGTGATCGCCACCTCGCCACAGACCCTGCAGCTGCAGGGTGAGGTGCTGCACAGTGTCGGCAACAACGCAGCACTTGCAGCGCGCCAGCCGATGATCAGCGATCCCTACCAGTCGGCCACCGGCAAGCTGCTGGTGTCGCTGTCGCACCCGATCTTCGACCGCCAGGGCCGCTATCGCGGCTATGTAAGCGGCACGCTGTACCTACGCCAGCGCAGCGCACTGCACACGCTGCTGGGCAAGCACTACTACCGCGACGGTTCCTATCTATACGTGGTGGACCGCAATGGCCGCCTGCTGTACCACGCCGATGGCAAGCGCGTGGGTGACTACGTGGTTGGCAACCCGGCGGTGAAGGCGGTGGTACGCGGTGAACGCGGTGCGCAGCAGGTGCGCAACAACCTGGGCGTTTCGATGCTGGCCGGCTACGCACCGGTAACGGCCACCGGCTGGGGTATCATCGCGCAGCGCCCGACCGAGGCCACCCTGCAGCCATTGTCGCGGCTGATGACCGCGGTGATCTGGAATGCGATTCCGCTCGGCCTGCTGTCGCTGCTGGTCACCTGGTGGTTCGCGCGCCGCATTTCGATGCCGCTGTGGCAGCTGGCGCGCAACGTGCAGGGGGGCGAGGACACCGGCAACGCGATCAACCACGTCAGCGGCATCCGCGCGTGGTACTTCGAGGTTGCCCAGCTCAAGCAGGCGGTGCTGCACAGCTTCAACGCCCTGCAGGATCGTATCGGCACGCTCAACCGTGCCAGCCGTACCGACCCGCTGACCGGCCTGCTCAACCGTCGCGGCCTGCAGCAGGCGCTGGATGCGCTGCAGGTGCAGGGCATCCCGTTCGCGATCCTTGCGCTGGACATCGATCGCTTCAAGTCGATCAACGACAGTTACGGGCATGACGTCGGCGACAACGCCATCGTCCACATTGCTGACCAGATGCGCCGCTACTCGCGCGACAGCGACCTGCTCTGCCGCGCCGGTGGCGAGGAATTCCTGCTGCTGCTGCCGGGCATCAGTACCGACTCGGCGCGCCACGCTGGCGAGCGCCTGCGCCAGCACATCGCCGATCATCCGTTCGAACCGGTCGGCACCATCACCGTGTCGCTGGGCGTGGCCCACTTCCCGAGCTTCCATGTCGATGCCGAGCAGGCGCTGCGGCTGGCCGACAAGGCGCTGTACATGGCCAAGGAACAGGGCCGCAACCGGGTGGTGGTCTACCCGTACGCGGACTGAGAAGCGACCGGCCTGGCCGACCGCTTCACCGCAGCGGGCTCAGCGCTGGGCCAGCGGCGTCAGCAGGCGCAGGCCGCGCTGGGTGCCATCGACCATGTACACGCCCCCGGCCGGTAGCAGATCACTGCCCGCCTGTTCGATAGCGTCCGGCTTGCGCCACGGTGCCGCCTGGCGCGGGCCGGGGATGAAGGCACGCCAGCGGCCATAGCGTTCCGGCTGGCCGTTGTCGCTGTTGTTCAGGGCGAAGGTGACCGGCACACGCACGGTCCAGGAATCCAGCGTGCTGTCCTCGCCGGTGGTCGGGGGGACGAAGGTCCACTTGCGCGCGCCGCCGATGCTGGCCTTGGCGAGTAGGTCGCGCATCTTGGCCATGGTCCTCTCCGGCGCTACGACGGTCATGTTCACCTGTTCGGCAATGACGTCGGCCACGGTGCCGTCGCGGGCCACCTTGACCAGCAGCAGCACGTCACCCTGCCCGCCATTGCGGAAAACATCCTCGGGATAGCGCGGTGCCGGCGTGTGCTTCTGGGTCACCGAATCGGTAGCCTTCGGATCATATTCACTGAAATCAACACTGGTCATGCTGATCTGGTAGCTGCCGTCGTTCTGCTCCTTGCCACGCAGGCGAACCCGCAGTGGCGCGTGGACGGCCACCGGCTTGCCATCGTGCAGGGTCGGCTCGAACTGCCAGCCACGGATGGCGCCCTCCACGAACGACGCGATGCCTGGTGCGAGCATTGCCCGCTGGTCCAGGACCAGCTTGCTGACCGAACCGTCGGCCGCGACGTCGATACTGCCCGACAGTGCCATGCTCATTTCGGCCGTGGCGCGCACGGCGCGCGCGTTCTGGGCGACGGCATCGGCTGGCAGCAGGGGGGCACCGGCGGAGAACGCCAGGGCCAGCGCAAGGAACAGGGGGGAACGCATCATTGCCGGATCCGTGGTGATGAAGTCAGCGCCGAGCGTACCGCAGTCCGGACCGGACCGGCAGGCGGTTCACGCCAATCCGTTCAGGCCAGGCGATGGGCCGTCGCGTAGGGCGGCGTATCCGGATAATCACCACGGGCGAAGCGTTCCTGCAGGCCCTGCCACCAGCCCGGATCGAACAGGTGCGGGTAGTGCTCGCGCACCGCGGCCAACTCGCTCGCCGGCAGGCCCATGAACGGGCCGAAGCGCTCCGGGAACACATCGCGCGGACCGACATGGAACCAAGGCTCGTCGGCCATGGCCTCCTCCGGCGTACGCGGCTGCGGCCACGCGCGGAACACGCAGTCGCTGACCAGGCACAGCTCGTCATAGTCGTAGAACACGGCCCGACCATGCCTCGATACGCCGAAGTTCTTCGGCAGCATGTCACCGGGGAAGATGTTGTTGCGCGCCATGTCGGTGATGGCCTGAGCGTAGTCGAGCACCGCCGCGCGCACGGCTTCGCCTCCCTGCTCGCGCAGATACAGGTTCAATGGACGGAAGCGGCGCTGCACGTAGCAAAGTGAAACCTCCACCTGGTCGCCATCGACGCGCACGCTCTGCGCACACTGCTGCTGCAGTTCACCCAGCAGGGCCGGCGCGAAGCGCTCGCGCGGGAAGCGCAGATGACGATAGGGCTGTGCATCGAGCAGGCGGCCGACACGATCAAGGTTGAACACCAGCGCGTACTTTTCTTCCACCTGCTGCCGCGACATCGCCTTGGGCCAGGCGAAACGGTCGCGGATCAGCTTGAATACCAGTGGGTAGCTGGGCAGGGTGAACACCGCCATGACCATGCCCGGCGTGCCTTCGGCGTGCACCAGCCGCTCCTGCGGATGCTCATTGAAGTGGCGGAAGAAGGTGCGGTAGCGCTCGGTCTTTCCCTGCTTGGCGCGGCCCAGCACCGTGTAGATCTCATCGATGGGCTTGCCCGGCAGCAGGCTGCGCAGGAACACCACCGCGTCACCCACCGTGGCGAGGTCGGCCTGGAAATAACTGCGCGACACGCCGAACAGGTGGGCGACATCGCGACGACGGGTCAGCACTGCATCGGCACGCAGGCCACGCTCGTCGTTGACCAGGGCAATGACGCACGGCGAAAAGCGATGCTCGCCGAACACGCGACCGACCAGGTAGGCGCGGCGCTCGCGGTAGAACACGGTGTCGAGCAGCTCGATGCTGCGTACCGGCGTGTCACCCCAGTGGGCCAGATCATCCTGCAGGCGCACCACGATGGCCGCGGCGCAGCGCAGCTGGTGCGCATAGGGGATGTCGAAGCGATAGTCGGCCAGCACCCGCTGCAACGCCTCCACCGGCCGCGTCGGCGAGACCGCATAGGTATGCCGTGCCACCGGATGGGTGATGGCATCGGATGGCTCGACGTCGAAAGCAATGAATTCCAGCGCCGGGTCCACGCCGCGGGTAGCAAACAGGCGCCGCGACAGCGTGTTGTAGAAGGTCTTGTACAGCTCGGCGTCGATCAGGCCCTGCAGCAGCGCGCTGTACTGGGCGTGCACCTGCAGCCACAACGCGCGCTCGCCGATCGCGTCACCGGCGAGGCGACGCAGCGCATCCATCTGCTCGGCAATGCACAGGTCGTACAGGGCGATGCGCTCGACCGCATCCTGACGCGCACCGGCCCAGTCGCGCTGCTCGAAACGCAGCCGTGCACGGGCGGTGATTGCCGCAAAGCGGGCGTGGTACTGCTCGAAACCATCGCGGATGGCGCCGGCGATACGCGGCGCGAGTTCGGCAGCGATGTCAGGCTGGGACATGCACGGCTCGGCAGGGAGACGGGCATCCACCATACGCCGGCGTGGGGTGACTTGTGTAGAGTCGAGCCATGCTCGACTGCTTTCGGCCGAAGTCGAGCATGGCTCGACTCTACAGAAGGCAGGGGCAGAAGCAGTCGAGCAAGCTCGACTCTACAAGAGCCGGCGGCTCAGATCGCCAGTTCGGCCTCCACGTCCTGCACCTTGCGCCGGGCCAGCGCCAGGTTGGACTTGGTGCGGTCCAGCACGATGTAGAAGAACAGGCCCTTCTTCTTCGCCACCGGGCGCATGATGTGGTAGGCCTTGCCCAGCGAGATCAGGATGTCCTCAATGCTGTCGTTGAGGTTCAGCGACGCGGCGGTCTTCATCTTGGCGCGGATCACTTCGGTGTTGCCGGCGGCGGCCACTTCCATGTCCATGCCGGCACCGGCTTCGCCCAGCAGCATGCCGCTTTCGTAGTCAACCAGCGCCACCGCCTGCGCGCCGTCGATGCCCATCAGTGCGTTCAACGATTCATTCAATCCAGCCACGTCGCACCCCTTGTCGATGTTGGTTCGAGCCCCTCGTTCCCCTGCGGCCGGGCTCACGATCCGCCGAGTTCGGCCAGGATCGCCTGGCCACATTCCCTGCTCTGCCACAGCACCTGGCCGATCACGCTGCGCTGGTCGCAGGCCGCCATCAGCAGGAGTGGTGCACGCCCGTCGGCCTGGATCGCCAGCATCAGCACCTTGCCGCCTGCGGCTTCCAGCATCAGTGTCTGCAGATCGCCCAGCACCAGTTCGCGCCCGACCGCTGCAGCCAGTGCCAGCATCGCGCTGGTCATCGCTGCCAGCCGTTCGCCGCGCCCTTCGGCCCCGGCACTGACCAGGGCGAAGCCATCGACACTGGCCAGCACCACCGTGCGCACGCCTTCCACCCGCTGCTGCAGGTCCTGCAGCAGCGGCTGCAGGCGCTCACGCTGGCCGGCATCGGGCAGCACCGCCATCTGCCCGTCAGCCATGCGCCGCCACCAGTGCGTGCGCTTCCATTTCGCTCATCAGTAAGTCCATCAGCAGCAATCCCTGTTCGCGGTCGCGGGTATCCACGGCCAGTAGCGGCAGCGGCTGGTCATCGAGGCAGGCACGGGTGGCCCAGTCATCCAGCGCGGCCTGTGGTGCCTGGTCGAGATGGGTCACCGCCACCACCAGTGCCAAGGAAGATGCGAACGGCTGCAGCACCTGCAGGTAGTCCTCCAGCTCGCTGGCCAACCCGGCACGGCGCGCGTCCAGCAGCAGCACCGCGCCACGCGCACCCTGCAGCAGGATCGGCCACAGGAAATCGAAGCGCTGTTGCCCGGGCGTTCCATAGAGACGCAGGCGCTCGCCATTGGGCAGGTCGATGTCTGCATAGTCCAGCGCGACCGTGGTGGAAGCCTTGTCGGCACCGAGGCGATCACTGTTGGCCACATCCGTGTCGATCACCGCACCCCTGGCGATGCTGCGCACCAGCGTCGACTTGCCGCTGCCCATGCCGCCCAGCACCACCACCTTGTGCTCACGCATTGCGCTCGCTCCCGCGCAGGTGCCGCCACAGGCGGGCAAGCAACCCGTTGTCGGTGCGGATGCCACCTGTCGCCATCATCGGCGTCGCCGGGGCGGGCTGCAGCTGCGCGTAACCGCACAGGTAGGCGGCATGGATGAAATCGCGCACCGCCGCTGCAGGCAGTTCCAGCAGCATCGCACACTCGTCAACCGTGCACGCGCGCTTGAGCAGCAGCGAGCACAGGCGGAAACCATCGTGGTCGTGACCCAGTACGCGGAAATCCGGCCAGCGCAGCAGCTTCACCGAGGCGCCGCGCAGGCGTTCGTCCAGTGCCTGCCAATGGCGGCTGCGTTGCGCCCATTGCCATAACAGCGGCCGCAGCGGCTGGCGTGGTCGCTCACCACCCAGCGCCTGCAGGCGCGCCGGTGTCAGTGCATCCAGCTGCAGGCGTTCGAAGGCATCGGCCAGGCGCTCCACCAGCGCGCTCGCGGGCTCCTGCAACAGCACGGCCTGGTCATGCTCCAGGTCCATCAGCAGCAATGGCTCGCCTGCATCACTCAACAATGCCTGCCCTTGCCTCAAAGGCAGCCGCTCGCGCAGCAGGCGGGTGATGGCGTGCGCGCCATCGGCCAGGCGGATCGGTGCGGGTGCGTGCATGGCCATGGACTCCGGTGCCAACTGCATGCGGCGCAGCGCGCGGCCGATGGCACCATCGTCAAGCACATCCTGGTGCCCGTCGCCATCACGCAGCTGGCCGCCGATATCTTCGATCCAGCACTGTAATCGCGGGTGCTGCTGGCGCATGCGCTGGGCCGCGTTGCGCAGCGCCGGCGTATCGCGGATGACCAGCAGGTCGCAATCGTCCAGGTCCTGGCTGCGGCGGATCTGGCCGTCCGGCAGGGCCGATGCCACGCGCAGCCGCTGCAGCAGGGCCTGCTCGCCCTGGATGTCGGTTCCCACCACCAGCACGCGTGCCATCCGTGATCCCCGAGCGACCACCTCCCCGGTGGTCTCGCGTCGCCAAGGCTAGGGCATCGCCAACGGCGGCCGTCGTGATCGACTGCTCAGATCGAGGGCGGTGGCAGAACCACTCTTATCGGTTATGCGACGGCCATCGCGGGCAAGTTTCATGCCTCATTGACGGCATTCCGACAGTCGACGGATGTCACGGTTCTGGATGCGGGTCGAATGGGGGTCAGATTCCGAGCCGAAAAAAAAGAAACCCGCGCCTAGGCGCGGGTTTCGGTATCACGGCCGAACGGCAGTGGATCAGCCGCGCAGCTGCTCCAGCGCGGCGTTGAAGGTCGCGCTCGGGCGCATCGCCTTGCTGGCCTTGGCCACGTCCGGACGGTAGTAGCCGCCGATGTCCACTGCCTTGCCCTGCACGGCGATCAGCTCTTCGACGATCTTCTGCTCGTTGTCGGTCAGCGCCTTGGCCAGCGGGGCGAAGCGTGCCTTCAGCGCAGCATCTTCGTCCTGCGCGGCCAGCGCCTGCGCCCAGTACAGCGCGATGTAGAAGTGGCTGCCACGGTTGTCGATGCCACCCAGCTTGCGCGACGGCGACTTGTCGTTGTCCAGGAACTGGCCGTTGGCTTCGTCCAGCGCCTTGGCCAGCACGCGGGCGGCAGCGTTGTCGTAGCGGTTGCCCAGGTGTTCCAGCGACGCGGCCAGGGCCAGGAACTCACCCAGCGAATCCCAGCGCAGGTAGTCCTCTTCAACAAACTGCTGCACGTGCTTCGGGGCCGAACCACCGGCGCCGGTCTCGAACAGGCCACCACCGGCCATCAGCGGCACGATCGACAGCATCTTGGCGCTGGTGCCCAGCTCCATGATCGGGAACAGGTCGGTCAGGTAGTCGCGCAGCACGTTGCCAGTCACCGAGATGGTGTCCTCGCCCTTGCGGATGCGGTCCAGCGAGAACGCGGTGGCTTCCACCGGCGGCAGGATGCGGATGTCCAGGCCGTTGGTGTCGTGGTCCTTCAGATACTGCTCGACCTTGGCGATGACCTGCGCGTCGTGGGCGCGGGCGGCGTCCAGCCAGAACACGGCCGGGGTGCTGCTCAGGCGGGCGCGTTCGACGGCCAGTTTCACCCAGTCCTGGATCGGCGCGTCCTTGGTCTGGCACATGCGCCAGATGTCACCGGCTTCCACGGCGTGTTCGAACACCACGGTGCCGGCGTCGTCGGTGACCTTGACCACGCCATCGGCGGCAATCTGGAAGGTCTTGTCGTGCGAGCCGTACTCTTCGGCCTTCTGCGCCATCAGGCCGACGTTCGGCACCGAGCCCATGGTGGCCGGGTCGAAGGCGCCGTGCGCCTTGCAGTCGTCGATGACCGCCTGGTACACGCCGGCGTAGCAGCGGTCCGGAATGACGGCCTTGGTGTCCTGCAGCTTGCCTTCAGCGTTCCACATCTTGCCGGAGTCGCGGATCATCGCCGGCATCGAGGCGTCGACGATCACGTCGCTCGGCACATGCAGGTTGGTGATGCCCTTGTCCGAGTTGACCATGGCCACGCCCGGGCGCTGTGCGTACTCGGCAGCCAGGTCGGCTTCGATCGCAGCGCGGGTGGCTTCGGGCAGCGACGGCAGGCGCGCAGCCAGGTCACCGATGCCGTTGTTGGCATCGAAACCGGCCTGCTTGAGCACGTCGGCATGCTTGGCAAGCACGTCCTTGTAGAACTCGTTGACGGCCACGCCGAACATGATCGGGTCGGAGACCTTCATCATGGTCGCCTTCAGGTGCAGCGAGAACAGCACGCCCTGGGCCTTGGCATCGGCAATCTGCTCACTGATGAAGGCGGCCAGTGCCTTGCGGCTCATCACCGCGGCATCGACGATCTCGCCGGCCTTGACCGCGGTCTTTTCCTTCAGCACGACGGTGCTGCCGTCCTTGCCGTGGAAGGTGATCTTCAGCGCACCGACGTTGGCCAGGGTGGCCGACTTCTCGCTGCCGTAGAAATCACCGGCGGCCATGTGCGCGACGTGCGACTTCGAATCCGACGCCCAGGCGCCCATGCGGTGCGGGTGCTTGCGCGCGTAGTTCTTCACCGACAGCGGCGCGCGGCGGTCCGAATTGCCTTCGCGCAGCACCGGGTTCACCGCACTGCCCTTGACCTTGTCGTAGCGCGCCTTGTAGTCGCGCTGCTGATCGTCGGCCGGGGTTTCCGGGTAATCCGGCAGCGGATAGCCCTGGTCCTGCAGTTCCTTGATGGCCGCCTTCAACTGCGGCACCGAGGCGGAGATGTTCGGCAGCTTGATGATGTTGGCATCCGGCGTGGTCGCCAGCTGGCCGAGTTCGGCCAGGTCGTCGCTGACCTTCTGCGCGTCGCTGAGCAGTTCCGGGAACAGCGACAGGATGCGGCCGGACAGCGAGATGTCACGGGTTTCCACCACGATGCCGGCAGTGGCGGTGTAGGCGCCGACGATCGGCAGCAGCGACTGGGTGGCCAGGAACGGGGCTTCGTCGGTCAGCGTGTAGAGGATCTTGGACATGGGGGACTTGGACTCTGTAGCAATGCTCAGGGGAAGGCCGGCGCCAGCGCCGGGCCACGTGCAACCGTGTCGCTTTCCCCCGTCGCCGTCAGGGTGGGCGCGCGGCGGGGAAACCCCTGCATTGTCGCGTTTTCAGCCGCGCGGGGCAAAGCCACGCCATACGCGGCGGTACTGCACCACTGTGTTGCGCCGCCGGTTCGCTTCCGGCCTGGAACCTGAAGCTTGGTTGGCTAGTCCGCCTTCCCGCTCGTGGAGGCACGTACGACCCACTCCGACAATCGCGGCCCCCACTCGGCACGCCTTGGACAGGTCAATGTCTGTGAGTGCTTGCTTCGCTGGAAGTCGCAGATGCGGAATCTCCCAACGACGGCGGCTAGGCCGGCGAGTTCATCAGCCGTCGCTGCAGCGCCTCGGATGTGCAGCGACCCGGCGCCGGAGGATCCGGGTCGAACGTAGACGTCGTACCGGGTGGAACGCCCTTCCGCCCTTGCATACGCCGACACGGCATATCCGCCGTCCGTGAAGCGCAGATCCGGCGTGCTTCCTGGCACAGGCTTTTCGGGGGCATCGCCCTCGTAGATCAGGGCAACTTCCCTATCGCCGCGCCTGACGCGGTGCAGACCAAAGTCGACAGGTGCCTCGTAGGTCACGGACATGCCCGTCGGCACGCGCAGACAGGCGCCGTATAGAAAGTGGTCGCAGCCGTAGCTCCAGAGATCCGCGGATCCCGCTGCGAGCGTGAGCGCAATCCAGCTGAGCATTCCGTCCCCGACCTGTCCGTGTTGCGTTCAGCGTACCCCGGTAGCCCTCCAGAGCGGGCATCGCCCAATAAAAAAGGACGCAGCCTCGCGGCTGCGTCCATCGTGAGCCCTGCCGGGAGAGAGTCGGCAGGACTTACTTGACCTCGAACTCCTGCGGCGTTCCGGCCGCCTTGCCATCGACGGTGACCTCGGCGCGGTACTTGCCGGCCGGCCAGCCCTTTGCATTCTTGAACGTGACGTTGGTGGTTTCCGCACCGCTGGTGTTCAGGGTGGCGTTCTGTTCGCCGGCCACCTGGCCGTCCTGGTAGGTCAGCTTCGCGCCAACGGTGACGTTGTTGGCGGCGCCGTCGGTCTTGACCGAGACGATGACGTCATCCTTCGGTGCGAACAATGCCGTGGTCGCAACCGACTTGTCGGCGGCGGCGGTCTTGCCGACGGTGACCGACGAGACGCTGACTGCGGCGGCCTCGGCCATCGGCGGCGGTGCGCCGGTCATCGGCGCCGGCGCTGCAGGTTCGGCCGGGGCGGTCGCTGCCGGAGCGGCGTTGGTGTCGGTCGACTCTTCTTTCTTCTTGCAACCGACCAAGGCAACGCTGCCCAGCAGGGCGGCGATCAGGGCGGTCTGGAGCGGGGTGGTCTTGATCATTCGGGGTTCCTCCCAGGGATTGTCGGACGGCGTTCGATGGCCGGCTTACTTCGGCGGCAGCTTCAGGGTCTGGCCCGGGAAGATCTTGTCCGGGTCATCAAGCACATCGCGGTTGGCTTCGAAGATCTTCTTCCAGGCATTGGCATCGCCCAGATGCTGCTTGGCGATCTTCGACAGCGAGTCACCCTTCTGCACGGTGTAGGTGCCGCCGCTGACAACGTCTGCGGTGCTGTCCACCGAGGCGCTGACGCCGGAGAAGTCCGCCTTCGGCACCTGCTCGGCGGTACTGTCGACGCTGCCACTGACGCCGGAGAAATCGGCTTTCTTCTCGGTACTCATCCACAACTCCCGTCTGCATGACTACGTGATTCGCACGGTGCCATGGAGGTTGTTAAATGGGGATGGTGCAGATGTGAAGCCGCCCCCGGGGGCGGCTGAACAATCGGGAGAGACGGTGTCCGGTCGTGCCGGCCGCTGTGGCCGGCTTGGCCTGCACGCGGGTTCCACGCGGTTGCCGGCCAGCGGCCGGCACTACCCGTAACCGCCTGAGGCGGTTACTGCCGCAGTTCGCGGTAGGTCGCAGCCGGGGCGGCGATGCCGGGGCTGGCACGCCAGGGGTTGATGTCCAGACCGCCACGGCGGGTATAGCGGGCCTCCACTTCCAGCCACTGCGGCTGGCAGCGCGCAGACACCTCACTGAAGATCCGTTCAACGCACTGTTCGTGGAACTCCGCATGCTCACGGTAGCTGACCAGATAGCGCAGCAGGCCGGCACGGTCGATCTTCGGCCCACGGTAACGCAGGCTGACCGTGGCCCAGTCTGGCTGGCCGGTGACCGGGCAGTTGGACTTCAGCAACGATGAGACCAGGGTCTCCTCCACCACCTCGCCCGCATCGGCGGCGAGGAAGTCCGCCTGCGGCGGGCCGTAGCAGTCGATCTCCACGTCCAGCCCGTCGATGGATTCACCGAGCGGCGTCTCGCGCAGGCCCGGCAGGCCGAACCGCACCTGCACCGGCGCACCGGCGCAGGCCGACAGATCGGTCACCAGGCGTTCGCGCAGTACCTCGGCGCTGTCGATACGGGTGCTGTTGAGGGAGTTGAGGTACAGCTTGAACGACTTCGATTCGACCAGCCGCGGCGAGGTGCACGGCACCTGCACGGTGGCGACGGCGACCTGCGGCTTGCCGCGCGGGTCGAGCCAGCTCAGCTCGAAGGCATGCCAGCGGTCATGGCCGACGAACGGCAGCGCGCCGTCATCGAGGCCGATCTCGGCGCGGGCGCCGCTGCGCGGGATGGGAAACAGCAGGCCGGGATCGTACTGCGACGGGTAACTGACCTCGCGACCGAGGCTGGAATCCTGTGGGGTGTTCATGGGGGTCATTGTATCGCGCGAAGGGCGGGCCTTCGGCCGGGTCGGCCAACGGCGGAGCCCCTCCGTGGTGGTTTTGTTGGTTGGTCGTGGAAGGCGGTCTATCGGCTTGGCCGGGTGGGTAGGCGGGTCGGGGGAC
>NZ_JAOCLC010000027.1:0-61551 GCF_029845105.1 Stenotrophomonas sp. GD03654
GTCCATCGGGGTCATTGCCGGCATCGCGCACGATGCCGGCATCCTCGGCTGCGATCACGATGATCGCCACAACGGCGCGTATTTTGACCGCCACTTAACAACCGATCCCCAATGACGTGATGCATTTCGCATCGTCACCTTCGGTCGGTATGCTGTGCCGCATGCAGCCAAAGAAATACGCCCTGCCGCTGATGGTCCTGTCGCTGGCCGCCACCACCGTGGCCCACGCGCGCGGCACCATCGACAAGGTGGACATCAAGGGATTGGACAAGGGCGACGACGCCGCAATCATCGAGAACATCCAGGAATCGCTGTCGCTGTACGACACGATCGGCAAGGAACAGGGCGAATCCCGCCTGGAATACCTGCTGTCACAGGCCGAGCGGCAGACCCGCCAGGCACTGGAACCGTTCGGGTACTACAACCCGGTGATCAAGGTCGAGGCGCCGCGCGAGGACGAGCACGTGCGCGTGCTGATCCACGTTGACAAGGGCACCCCGGTCACCGTGCGCCGCGAGCACATCGATATCACCGGCCCGGCGATGTATGACCAGTACCTGCAGGACGACCTGGCCGCGTTCAAGCCGCGCAAGGGCCAGCGCTTCGTGCATACCCAGTACGAAGCCAGCAAGATCACCATCACCCGTCGCCTGGCCGAGCGTGGTTACTTCGACGCCGACTACACCCAGCGCCAGGTGCAGATCACCCGCGCCGACAATGCGGCCGACATCGACCTGACCTGGGACAGTGGCCGCCGCTACAACATGGGCCCGGTGCGCTTCGAGCAGGATTACTTCGTCGACAAGCTGTTCGATCCGCTGGTGTACTGGGACCAGGGCAGCTACTACCACGAGGGCAAGCTGGATCGCCTGCGGCAGTCGCTGACCAAGCTGGACTATTTCAGCGTGATCGATATCCAGCCGCGTCCGGACCAGGCCGACGAAAACGGCGACGTGCCGGTGGACGTGAAGCTGACCCGCGCCAAACGCACCATCTACACCGCCGGTCTGAGCTACGGCAGTGAGAGCGGCCCGGGTGTGCGTGGCGGCATCGAGCGGCGGTTCCTGAACAACCGCGGCCACAAGATGAACACGCAGCTGGACTACGCGCAGAAGCGCAAGAGCCTGGTCACCAGCTACCGCATTCCTGCGTTCAACTGGCTCGATGGCTGGTACACCTTTGCTGCCAGCGCCTATGACGAGCAGACCGACTACATCGACCTGCGCAACTTCAAGCTGATTGCCAGCCGCAGCGGCGAGATCAACGAGCACTGGACCGCGATCGCCTCCATCAACGCGCTGCGCGAGCGCTGGCGCTACGCCTCCGGCACCGAGTTCACCAGTGCGGTGTACAACACCTCGACGCTGGTCTACCCGCAGATGGTTGCCGACTACGTCAACGTCGATGACGAGATGTTCCCGCGCAAGGGCATCAGCGGTACGGCGACGATGCGTGCCGGCGTTGAAGGTGCCGGCTCGGACACCAGCTTCGTGCAGGCCAACGCCGTGCTGCGCTGGTACATCCCGGTGGGTGAAAGCAACCGCCTGATCCTGCGCGGCGAAGGGGGCACCACCTGGACCAGCGATCTGGTGGCGATGCCGCCCAGCCTGCGCTACTTCGCCGGTGGTGACCGCAGCATCCGCGGCTATGCCTACCGCGAGGTGGGGCCGCGGACCCCGGCGC
Source organism: Stenotrophomonas sp. GD03654 (assembly GCF_029845105.1). Taxonomy (NCBI): domain Bacteria; kingdom Pseudomonadati; phylum Pseudomonadota; class Gammaproteobacteria; order Lysobacterales; family Lysobacteraceae; genus Stenotrophomonas; species Stenotrophomonas sp. GD03654. The sequence goes on from NZ_JAOCLC010000027.1 coordinate 1,684, forward strand.
CAGACAAGTACGCGCTCGGTGCCAAGAACCTGGTGATCGGCTCGGCCGAGTACGAGCATTATTTCAATGGCGGCCCCTGGGGTGCGGCGGTGTTCGTCGATACCGGCAGCGCCTTCGACAACACCATTGATCTGCACACCGGCGTCGGCTTCGGCGTGCGCTGGAAATCGCCGGTGGGCCCGGTGCGCGTGGATATCGCGCATGGCTTGAACAACCCCGATTCGCAGTTCCAGCTGTACCTCAACATCGGAGCGGACCTGTGAGCACGCCCGCACCGACCCCGAACGCGCCGCCACCGCGCGTGCGTTTCTATCGCCGCCGCCGCTTCTGGGCATGGTCCGGCATCGGCGTGATCGGCTTGGTACTGCTGGCCCTGCTGGCGGTCTACTGGCTACTGCAGACCGTGGCCGGCCGTGATGTGCTGCTGGCACAGGTGGTCGCACGGCTGCCGGTGGGCGCCAGCTTCACCTGGGACAAGGTGGACGGCCCGGTGGCCGGCCCGCTGACCCTGTACAACGTCGACTTCCGCTACGACGACATCCATTTCCACGCCGAGCGCGCGCACCTGGAGCCGGACCTGCGCCCGCTGCTGGGTCGCAAGCTGCTGCTGGACAAGCTGGAGCTGACCAACGCGACGCTGAACCTGGCCAAGAGTGACGAGCCGTTCAAGCTGCCGTCGTGGCCCGATTCGCTGCCGCAGATCGAGATGCCGTTGGCCATCCAGGCCGACGTCATCGCCATTGATGGCTTCCGCATCAGCCAGGCCAACGAGCCTGTGATCGACATCAGCCGCGTGCGTGGTGGCATCGAGATCGCCAATGGTGAGTTCCAGGCGCACAAGCTGGTGGTGGACAGCGACATGGGCAACTTCACCGCCCAGGGCCGCTACATCCCGGCCAAGGACTACGACACCGATGTGACCGTCACCGCGGTGCTGCCTGCTCCACGTGGGCGTACCGCCGCCACTCTGGGTCTGGTCGCGCGCGGTGACCTGTCGCACATGGAAGTGGCGGTGGCCGGGCGTGCGCCGAAGCCGCTGCATGCCATGCTGGTGTTCGACGGCCGCACCGATCCGAGCTGGAATGCCAGCATCCGCAGTGACGAACTGGATCTTTCGCTGTTGTCGCCGGCATTGGCCAGCTCGGCGATCGCGCCGCTGGCGCTGGACTTCACCGCTGCCGGCAAGGGCGGCAACGCCAACCTGCGAGGCAAAGTGAAGCAGGGCGATCAGGAACTGGAGCTGGCACCGTCGGTGGTGTCGTTGCAGGACCAGGTACTGAAGGTCTCGCCGCTGCTGGTGAAGGGCCTTGGTGGCGAAGCCCGGCTGGAGGGCACCGCCGATTTCAGTCAGGAAGACCAGCAGAAGCTCAACTTCTCGGTGGTCGCCCATGATCTGACCTACGTACCGGCACCTGATCCGAACACCGCCGGCAGCGCGCCGGTGCCGGTCACCCTGAAGGAAGCACGCTTCGGTCTGGCCGGTACCCTGAAGGCCTGGGCGGCGATCGGCCGCGCCGAGGTCGAGCGCGACGCACAGAAGGCGCAGCTGCACTTCGACGTGCGCGGCAACGATCAGGCCGCGTCGATTCACCAGCTGCAGGCGCAGACGCCGGGTGGCCAGCTGCAGGTGGAAGGCCAGGTGGCCTGGGCACCGCAGCTGGACTGGGATGCCAAGGCCACGCTGAAAGATTTCGACCCCGGCTATTTCGTGCCGGGCTGGAACGGTCGTCTGTCCGGCAACCTGGCCTCCAAGGGACGCCAGCTGCCGCCGCCGGCAAACGCGCCGCCGGGTACCGCCGGCACGCTGGAAGCCACCGTCGATCTGCCGTCGCTGAAGGGTGTGCTGCGCCAGCGCAATCTCGACGCGCAGGGCAAGTTCGCACTGCAGGGCGCGCAGGGCGAGGGCAATCTGAAACTGTCGCTGGGCAGCAGCCGGGTGACCGCTTCGGGCAAGGTCGGTGATCGCCTCGACATCGATGCGCGTTTCGAGCCGCTGCAGCTGAGCGATCTGCTGCCGGGCGCCGATGGCGGCCTGCGTGGCCAGGTACAGGTGAAGGGACCGCGCGATGCGCCGGACATCACCGCCGACCTGGTCGGCAGCAACCTCAACTGGGACGGCTACGGCGCCGAGAGCGTGAGCATCAAGGGCCACCTGCCGTGGCGCGGCGACAGTGGCACGCTGGCGATCCAGGGCCAGCAGGTCAACGCCGGCATGCTGCTGGAACGCTTGAACGTGGATGCGCAGGGCAGTGTGTCCAACCTGCGCCTGGCGGCGCAGACCCGCAACGAGATGGGCGCGATCGAGCTGCAGGGCAGCGTCCGCCAGCAGGGCGCGCAGTGGCGCGGCGAGCTGGCTGCGCTGCGCATCGCACCGGTGAAGGGCGATGCCTGGTCGCTGCGTGCACCGGCGGCGTTCGCGATCAACGGCAGCACTTACACGCTGTCCGAAGCCTGCCTGGCCGCCGCCAGCAGCGGTGCGCTGTGTGCACAGGCCAACTGGCCACGCGAGGGCTTGGTGGTGCGCAGTGATGCGCTGCCGCTGGCGCTGGTGCAGCCGTGGTTGCCGCCGCAGTCCGGCCGTCGCATCTATCTGCGTGGCGATGTCAGCCTGGACGCCCAGATCCGCCCGCGCGGCAATGCCTGGGAAGGCCATGTGGAAGTGCGCTCGAAGGAAGGCGGCGTGCGCCTGGGCGAGAACCGCAACACCGTGGGCGATACCACCCGTGGCGAACTGGTACGCTATGACCAGTTCTCGCTGAAGCTCGACATGACCCCGGCGAGCATCAAGGGCTATCTGGGCATGGGCTTCCAGGGCAACGGCTTCGTCGACGCGAAGATGCAGACCGGCTGGGAAGCGAGTGCGCCGCTGAACGGCGAGCTCTACCTCAACATGTCACGGCTGTACTGGCTGGAGCTGTTCTCGCCGGACATCGTGCGCCCGACCGGCCTGATCGAAGGCCACGTCAGCCTGCGCGGCACGCGCGGCCAGCCGTCGCTGGGCGGTGATGCGCAGCTGAGCAACTTCAAGGGCGAGTTCCCGGCGCTGGGCCTGACCTTTGACCAGGGCAAGGGCAGCTTCGTCGCCCAGCCCGATGGTTCGGCCAAGATCACTGCGCAGGCCAACTCGGGTCAGGGCACGCTCTATGTCGACGGTGGCCTGTCGTGGTTCGGTGATGCACAGCCGCTGCAGCTGAAGATCCATGGCGAGAACGTGCTGCTGTCCAACACCAGCGAGCTGCGCATCGTCGCCAATCCCAACCTCGACTTCACCCTGGCCAAGGCGGCGATGGAGCTGCGTGGCACCGTGCACGTGCCCGAAGCGGACATCGACATCGAGCGGCTTGACCGCGGCACCTCGGTGTCCGAAGACGTGGTGGTGCTGGACCCGGCCGATCCGGAAGAGTCGCGCACTTCGCCGCTGGATATGGACCTGGTGGTCAGCCTTGGTGACAAGGTGAAGATGACCGGTTTCGGCCTGAAGGGCGCGCTGACCGGCAAGATGCAGGTCTGGGCCAAGCCTGGCCGCGAAATGACCGCCAATGGTGGCCTGGAAGTAAGTGGTCGCTACAAGGCGTACGGGCAGGACCTGACCATCACCCGTGGCAACCTCACCTGGAACTACAACGCGGTGTCCGACCCGCGCGTCAACATCCGCGCCGAGCGCCGGATCGGTGATGTCACCGCCGGCATCGACGTGACCGGGCGTGCGCAGCAACCGCGTGCGGACGTGTGGTCCGATCCGGCGATGTCGCAGTCCGAAGCACTGGCCTACCTGGTGCTGGGCCGCAGCCTGACCGGCGCCAGCAGCGACCAGGCACAGCAGGTGAACGCGGCGTCGGCTGCGTTGTCGGCGGGCAGCGGGCTGCTGGCCTCGCAGCTGGGTGCCAAGCTGGGCCTGGACGATGCCGGCGTAAGCCAGTCGCGCGCGCTGGGCGGCTCGGTGATCGGTGTCGGCAAGTACATCTCGCCCAAGCTGTACGTCGGCTACGGCGTGTCGCTGGTCGGTGCCGGTTCGGTGATTACGCTGAAGTACCTGCTGCGTCGTGGCTTCGACGTGGAAGTGGAGTCGAGCACGGTGGAAAACCGTGGGTCGATCAACTGGCGGCGGGAGAAATGACCGGGTCGGGGGCGGTGCCCTTTCGTTGAGAGGGTCCGACCCCCGGCTTCTTCAGCTGCGGCGCAGCCGCTGGCGGTGCCCGGACAGGTCCATGCTCCACAGCAGCAGCGCACCCAGCAGCGCCGGCAGCACGCTGAGCACGGACAGCATCACCAGGAATGACACTGGCAATTCCATGCGGACGGGCTTGCCCCGGCGCAGCTGGTAGCGGATCCATGCCGTGGCCAGCACGGTCCAGGCCAGCAGCCAGCACAGCGGTGCCAACCACAGCGAAGGCGAGGGCACCCACAGGTAGACGGCGGTACCGACCGCTGCGATGGCTGCGCAGGCGACCGGCAGGGTCAGCCAACGCAGCCGGGAAGGCGGCACGGACGGGTCTTCAGGGGCGCTCTGCCAGACGAACAGATGACGCAGGCCAATGGCCAGCAGCGTGCCGAGCAGTGGCGCCAGCGCTGCCGTGCCCAGCACGATCGCCCTGCGCTGCTCTTCCGACTGGTAGGGCAGCAGCGTGTTGGCGATCTGGGTGGTGGCCAACGCGATGAAGGCCATCAACGTCAGCGCCACGCTTGCCAGCAGTGCACGCAGCAATGACAACTGTGCCGCGGTGAGGCGGGTGACATCGCTGGCGCCGGCCCAGAAGCGGGCTTGGCCCGCATCGATGCCGGGCGGTAGAGGACGGTCCTCCTGGCAGCCCAGTACGTCCATCAACGCTGCGGCCTGGCGCGGCACGCGCAGCGGCAGCGCGGACATCAGGTTGCGCAGGTGCGAACGCGGTTCGCGCAGCTGCTGAAGGCGGCTGGCAGCGTCATCGTGGCTGGTCCAGCGTCCGCCACGCGCCTCCATCTGCTGGGCCAGCAGATCGGTCTGCGCGGGCAGTTGCAGCCAGTCCTGCCAGGCGTGTTCGGCCAGCTCGCGCAGTTCGCCTGGTGCCAGGCCGCAGCCCGCGTCGTCCCAGCCGAAGGCCTGGTAAAGCGCCGCGGCTTCGGACAGGTTCATGGGCGCCTGCCGCGCGCGCAGCGCCTGCAGCACCCTGGCACTGGCTTCAGCGCGCTCGTCCAGGGACCACTGGCTGCGCAGGCCCTGCAGGTACACCGCGAAAGGCTGCGGGTCGGTGGATTTGGCGCGCTCCAGCAGGTCCATCCAGTTGCTCATGGGTTTGCCTCGTGTGGGGGCTGCAGGCTTGAACGATCACTGTCTGCATTGCCGGGGGAGCTGGAAAATGCCCCGCGGAGGATTGCGATGGTGGCCAGCAGGGCGCACGTCAGAAGCAGTGCCAAAGCGACCGTTCGCCGCGTGAAGCGTCTGCGTGACGGCACGGAATGGTGCAGGGCGTCGCATGCGGCCGCCCAGAACATGACCTGCCTGCGCTGCAATGGCGGTGGGAGCGCCACGTGCGCCATCACAGGCACGCCGACAAGGTAATGCAGCGTTTCACGCATTTCTTGTCGCGTGCGCGCGGACAGCGCCTGGATGCGCGCGCGCAGTGGGTGCCAGGGGCCACTGAGCCGGGCGACACGGGTGCGGGCCTGCACCACCGAAACCGGCGCATTCTCGAGATGCATGTAACGGGCGAGCGCGGTCTCGTTGCCTGGCACCAGCAACCAGCACAGGTGCATGCTGTGGCCGAGGGCGGCCATGTCGTAGCACTCGCGGATACTGTCCCGGTCATACCACTGGAAGCGGTCGGCCAGCTGCTCGAAGTTCGCTTGAGGGAACGGCGTAGTGCCCTTCATCAGCCGTTGCCAGATTGCCAGGTTCACCGCGCCAGCATCCGCAGGGGGCTGCAGTTCCGGGGACTGCTGCAGCCAGGCTGCGAAGTCTGCCGGATCGCGTTGCTGACCGTTGCGGACGATGCGGTCGGCAAGCGCCTCGGCGGCAGATGGCCCTGTCGAATGCGTGGTGCCCAGATCGATTCCTGCGATCATCGGTCCTTCCCTGGTATCCGTGCCTGATTCTAGCCAGCATCGGTGCCCCCAACCATCGGCCGTTGCCCCATCGGCCCCCAGCGGCTATGGTCCCCGGCTGTTCTGTATTGCCGGAAACGCCGATGTCTGCCCGCAAAGCCCTTCCCACCGCCCTGGCCCTGGGCCTGACCCTGGCCGCCGGTGCCCACGCCGATGAAGGCATGTGGATGCCGACCCAGCTGCCGGACCTGGCCAAGCCGCTGCAGGCCGCTGGCTTCAAGGGCAATCCGGCCGACCTGGCCAATGTCACCGCGCCGCCGCTGAGCGCGGTGGTCCGTGCCGGTGGTGGCACCGGCTCGTTCGTGTCTGCCGACGGCCTGCTGCTGACCAACCACCACGTGGCGATGGGCGTGATCCAGTACAACAGCTCGCCCGAGCACGACCTGATCAATGGCGGCTTCATCGCCAGGGACCGTGCCGACGAGCGCCCGGCCAACCCGGACTTCCGCGTGCTGGTCACCGTCGGCTTCGACAAGGTGACCGACCAGGTGCTGGCACAGGCCCGTGGCAAGACCGGCCGTGCCTACTTCGATGCCGTCGATGCGGCCAGCAAGCAGATCGTGGCCGAGTGCGAGAAGGACGGCAGCGTGCGCTGCTCGGTGGCCAACATGTACTACGGCACCGACTTCTACCGCATCGCCCAGCTGGAGCTGAGCGACGTGCGCCTGGTGTATGCGCCGCCGCGTGCGATCGGCAACTACGGCGATGAGATCGACAACTTCATGTGGCCGCGCCACACCGGCGACTTCACTTTGCTGCGCGCCTACGTGGGCAAGGACGGCAAGCCGGCCGCCTACAGCAAGGACAACGTGCCCTACCAGGCGCCGGCACACCTGCAGATGTCGGTGGAAGGCCCGAAGGAGGGCGACTACGCGATGCTGGCCGGTTACCCGGGCATCACCTACCGCCACCGCACCGCGGCCGAGTTCGCCGGTCAGATCGATACCGTGCTGCCGCGCCGCGTGTCGGTGTTCCAGCAGATGATCGACACCATCGAGGCCGCCAGTGCCAAGGACGCGCAGGCGCGCACCCGCTACGCCTCGCAGCTGCAGTCGCTGAAGAACAACCGCAAGCGCGCCGCCGGTGAGCTGGAAGGCTTGCTGCGCAGCGACGCCAAGGCCCAGCGTGCCGCCGACGAAACGGCGATGCTGGCTGCCACCGACCGCAAGTACCAGGGCGATATCAAGGCGCTGCTGGCCAACCTGTCGCAGGGCGCGGCGGTGGGCGAGCGCGACCTGCTGCTGGACCAGATGGCCGCGCAGAGCCAGCTTCTGCGCTCGGCATTGCTGCTGGAACGCCTGCGTATCGAATCGGCCAAGCCGGACGCGCAGCGTGAGAGCGGTTTCCAGCAACGCGACCAGGCGATGATCGAAGGCGTGCTCAAGCAGGTCCAGCGCCGCTACGCGCCGGAGGTCGAGAAGGCGCTGCTGACCACCCTGCTGACCCGCTACCAGCAGCTGCCGGACGCGCAGCGCGTGGCCGAGTTCGACGCGGCCTTCGGCCGTACCCCGCAGCAGCTGGCCACGGCGCTGGATACCCTGTATGCCGGCACCCAGCTGGGTGACGAGGCGCAGCGCCTGTCGCGCTTCGCCGCCGCACGCGAAGGCAAGGCCCTGGCCGCCGATCCGCTGATCGCCGTGGCCGGCCCGCTGGTGGCCGCGCAGCTGCGCATCGAGAACGAGAGCAAGACCCGCGAAGGCGAGCAGCTGCGCCTGCGTCCGGCGTACATGCAGGCGCTGTTCGCCTGGCGTGCCAAGCAGGGCCGCGCGGTGTATCCGGATGCCAACCGCACCCTGCGCATCAGCTACGGCAAGGTCGAGGCGCTGCACCCGCGCGATGGCGTGACCTACTCGCCGGTGACCACTGTGGCCGGTATCGTCGAGAAGCACACCAACGCCTATCCGTTCGATGCACCCAAGCCGCTGCTGGCAGCGATCGCCAAGGGTGACTTCGGCAGCACCGCCGACCCGGCCCTGAAGACCCAGACGGTCAACTTCCTGACCAACCTGGATACCACCGGCGGCAACTCCGGCTCGCCGGTGCTCAATGCCAAGGGCGAACTGATCGGCCTGAACTTCGACAGCAACTGGGAGTCGGTCAGCGCCAGCTGGTGGTTCGACCCGCGCTACAAGCGCGCCGTGCACGTGGACATGCGCTACCTGCGCTGGCTGCTGGCCAAGGTCTACCCGGCGCCCGAGCTGCTGAAGGAAATGGGCGTGCCGGCCCAGTAAGACGCCGGCCACGACCCACGGTCGTGGCCCGCACCGCGTAGGCCCCCACCTTGGTGGGGGTGGTTGCCCCCAACGCGCCCGCACCCCTGGCCACGCCTGGCCTACACTGCGGGTTCTTCCGATGGAAACGCGCGCGTGGTCTCCAGCTGGATCCTGCTGCTGGTCTCGGTTGCCTATGCCGCGCTGCTGTTCGGCGTGGCGTGGTGGGGTGACCGTCGGCCGATGTATCCCGACCGGCCGTGGCTGCGGCCGGTGGTCTACAGCCTGGCGCTGGCCGTGTACTGCTCGTCGTGGACCTTCTACGGCGCGGTCGGCACCGCCGTGCGCAACGGCGTGGGCTACCTGCCCATCTACATCGGCCCGCTGCTGCTGCTGTTGTTCGGCTGGCGCATCATCGAGCGCCTGGCGCTGATCGCACGCAGCCAGAACGTAGTCTCCATCGCCGATTTCATCTCCTCGCGCTTCGGCCGCTCGCGGCGGCTGGCGGCGCTGGTGGCGATCATCGCGCTGATCGGCATCATTCCGTACCTGGCCCTGCAGTACAAAGCGGTGGCGATGAGCCTGCAGGTGTTGACCGGCAACACCGGCCCGACCGGCTTCTTCACTGATCCGGCGCTGTACGTGGCGCTGCTGATGGCGTTGTTCGCCACCCTGTTCGGTACCCGCCAGGTTGATGCCACCGAGCACCACCACGGCATGATGCTGGCGATCGCCTTCGAATCGGTGATCAAGTTGCTGGCGATGCTGGCCGTGGGCGTGTTTGCCTACCTGTGGCTGAGCAACCGCAGCGACGCGGTGGTCGAGTCGGTGCACACGCTGTTCACCGGCCTGCCGCCGGTGGGATTCATCTCGCAGACCCTGCTCAGTTTCCTCGCGATCATCTGCCTGCCGCGCCAGTTCCACGTGGCCGTGGTCGAATGCGGTGACGTGCGTGACGTGCGCCGCGCGCGCTGGATGTTCGGTGGCTACCTGGTGCTGATCTCGGGCATGGTGTTGCCGATCGCCACCGCCGGCGTGACCCTGTTCGGCACCGGTGGCAGCGTCGCCGACGATTCGATGGTGCTGGCCCTGCCGCTGGCCGAAGGCCGCAATGCGCTGGCGCTGATCGCCTATGTGGGCGGCTTCTCGGCGGCCACCGGCATGGTCATTGTGTCTTCGATCGCGCTGGCCACCATGGTCAGCAACGACCTGGTGATGCCGGTGCTGCTGCGTCGGAGCGGTGACCACCAGGAAGCGGCCGACGTCGCTTCGCGCGTGCTGTGGATCCGCCGCCTGGCAATCCTGCTGCTGGCGCTGATGGCCTACAGCTACTACCGCACCAGCAGCAACGACAGCACGCTGGCCTCGTACGGCCTGATGGCGTTCGCAGCGGTGGCGCAGTTCGCGCCCGGCCTGATCGGCGGCCTGTACTGGCGCGGCGCCAGCCGGCGCGGCGTCGAGGTGGGCATGCTGCTGGGCTTTACCACCTGGCTGTACACCCTGCTGCTTCCGGCGATGACCATGGCCGGCTGGGTCGATGCTGGCTGGGTGCAGCACGGCCCGTTCGGCATCGAGTGGCTGCGCCCGCAACAGCTGTTCGGCATGACCGGTTGGGATCCGCTGACCCATGGCACGTTCTGGTCACTGCTGGTCAATGCGGCGACGATGATGCTGGTGTCCGCGCGCTGGCGGCCCGGCGTCGACGAGCGACTGCGTGCCGTACCCTTCCTCGATCCGTATGCCGAACGTCCGTCGGTGGCGGGTGGCTGGCCGGGCCACGTGCATGTGGGTGATCTGCTGGCGCTGGCTTCGCGCGTGGTCGGCGAGCGCCACGCGCGGCGTTCGTTCTTCGAGCAGGCACAGTCGCTGGGCCGTGAGCTGCAATCTTCGGCGCCTGCGGACCGCCCCTGGGTACAGTTCACCGAGCGCCTGTTGGCGGCCTCGATCGGTGCGGCCTCGGCGCGCCTGCTGCTGACCAGCCTGTTGCGTGGTTCGGGCATGGACCTGGGCGAAGTGGTGGCGGTGCTGGACGAAGCCGGGCAGGAACTGCGTTTCAACCGCGAGATCCTGTCGACCACGCTGGAGAACATCAGCGCCGGCGTCAGCGTGGTTGATCCGGACATGCGCCTGACCGCATGGAACCGCCGCTACCAGGACATGTTCGGCTACCCCGACGGCATGCTCTACGTGGGCCGCCCGGTGGCCGACCTGATCCGCTACAACGCCGAACGCGGCGAGCTGGGCGAAGGCGATATCGAGGTGCAGATCAATCGCCGCATCGGTTACATGCGCGCGGGGTCACCACATGTGTTCGAGCGCACCCGCAGCGATGGCAAGGTGATCGAGATGCGTGGCCAGGCGCTGCCCGGTGGCGGCTACGTAACCAGCTACAACGACATCACCGATTACAAGCACGCGGAAAAAGCACTGCTGGAGGCCAACGAGACGCTGGAACAGCGCGTGGCCGAGCGCTCGCATGAGGCTGAGGTCGCGCAGCAGTCGAAGACCCGTTTCCTGGCGGCGATCAGCCATGACGTGCTGCAGCCGCTGAACGCAGCGCGGCTGTTTGCTTCCGCGCTGCGCGACAGTGATCACGTGAGCGACGAGCAGAAGCATCTGGCCGAACGCGTGGATGCGTCGCTGCGTGCGGCCGAAGAACTGCTTGATGGCCTGCTGGACGTGTCGCGGCTGGATGCCGGTGGCCTGCACCCGGTGATCGGCGAGTTCGACGTGAGTGCGTTGATGCGCGAACTGGCCGCGCAGTACACCCCGGTCGCCGCCGGCCGTGGCCTGCGCCTGGACCTGTTCGCACGCCCGGCATGGGTGCGCAGTGACCGCCGCCTGCTGCGCCGCGTGCTGCAGAACTTCCTGGCCAACGCGCTGCGCTACACACGGCAGGGGCGCATCGTGCTGGCGGTACGCCAGCGCGGCGACGAAGTGGAGCTGCAGGTGTGGGATACCGGTCCCGGTATTCCCGAGCACCACATGCGGCAGATCTTCGACGAGTTCCACCGCTACCAGCAGCCCTTCGACTGGGGCGAGCAGGGCTTGGGCCTGGGCCTGTCGATCTGCCAGCGCATCTCGCGCCTGCTCGATCATCGCCTCAATGCGCGCAGCCGGGTCGGCAAAGGGTCGATGTTCTCGATCATCCTGCCGCGGGTGGCGCCGCTACCGGGCTACACCGAACTGGCCGCGCCGGTACAGCCCGTCGCCGCGCCGGTGCGGAGCGATTCGCTGGCCGGCCTGCGCGTGCTGTGCGTGGACAACGACGAAGAGATCCTCGACGGCATGCGCGCGTTGCTCGGCCGCTGGCAGGTGCAGGTGATTACGGCATCGACGGTGGATCAGGCGCTGGAGAAAGTGGCCGAGCGGCCGCAGGTGATGCTGGTGGACTACCACCTGCACGACCGCATGGACGGCCTGGATGCGTTGGTGGCGCTGCGTGAAGCTGCCGGTTACCCGCTGCCGGGTGCGTTGTTGACCGCCGATGGCCGCGATGAGCTGAAGCGGATGGCACGCGAGCGTGGCTACCGCGTGCTGACCAAGCCGATCAAACCGGCTTCGCTGCGCGCCTTCCTGGGCGCGTTGCGCGATGCAGGCAACAGCGATGCCTGATAGCAAGTGTAGAGCCGATCCAACGCTCGGCTCCTGCGCGAGGCATGGTGTTCCGTGGTTCGGTCGAACAGCAGCCGAGCATTGGCTCGGCTCTACAGAAATCCAGTTGCGCGGGCCCTCTGTAGCGCCGAGCCCATGCTCGGCTTCCGCGCGCTGCACGGTGCTGATATAGCCATCGCTATACAAACCAGCCCTGCCTGCGTGTTTCGCTGGAAATGCGCCACGCGCGAATCGCGATGCTAAGCTTCGCGTCCCCTTGGGGAGTAGCCGGATTCCTTCGCAGGAATCGTCCACGTCAACATACTCGGCCGGTGCGCCGTGGCGTGGACAACCATGATGGTTGGCGAGACCAGCGGCCCGCGCGCGCAACGTCAGGTTGGGCGCGAGCGCAGGCCGTGCGTCCGTCCTAGCCCGACCTCAGCAGCTGCCCATGTCCCCCATTTCGATCCTCCTGATCGGCTTTGCCATGTCCACCGATGCCTTCGCTGCGGCGATCGGCAAGGGTGCGGCCATGCGCAAGCCGGTGTTCCGCGATGCACTGCGGGCCGGCATCATCTTCGGCGTCATCGAGGCGATCACGCCCATCATCGGCTGGCTGCTCGGCCGCGCCGCGCTGCAGTACGTCGAAGCCTTCGACCACTGGATCGCCTTCGGCCTGCTCGGCGCACTGGGCATCCACATGATCTACAACGGCCTGCGCCCGGAAAGTGCCGACGAGAACGAAGACCCCTCCCAGCACCATGGCTTCTGGAAGCTGGCGTTGACCGGTTTTGCCACCAGCATCGACGCGATGGCGGTAGGCATCGGCCTGGCCTTCATGGACGTGCATATCGGCGTGATGGCCGCGGTCATCGGCCTGTGCACGCTGACCATGGTCACCGCCGGTATCATGCTCGGCCGCGTGCTGGGCAGCATGGTCGGCAAGCGTGCCGAGATCATCGGTGGCGTGATCCTGGTGATCATCGGTGCGACGATCCTGTACGAGCACCTGCACGGCGTGGGGTAACACCTGCCCCTGTAGAGCCGAGCCCATGCTCGGCTGCTTCGAGCGGCAGCCGAGCATGGGCTCGGCTCTACCTCAGGGTATTGGCTGACAAGCATTGCGGTGTTGAACTGATGGAAGGGCTGTCATGCGTGCCATAGCCTCTTCGCATGGCCAGTCCCGCACTCCGCCTTGGTCGCTGGTCGCAGACCGGCAATGTCTACGCGATCACGGCTGTGACACGCGCACGCCGTCCTTGGTTCGACGACAAGGCCAACGTCGATCTGCTGATCGAAGCGCTGCGCACCGTAGAGCGAACGGGGCGGACCTCCTCCCTCGCCTGGGTGGTGATGCCGGATCATCTACATTGGCTGTTCGAACTCCGTACCGGCACGCTTGCCGGCTGCATGCAGATCCTCAAATCACGGAGCGGGCGTTCCATCGGCAGGCGCGCTGATGCCAACGCGCCGATCTGGCAGCCGGGATACTACGATCATGCGCTGCGCAGCGATGAGTGCCTGCGCACGCAGGCGATGTACATCGCGGCCAATCCCGTGCGTGCTGGGCTGGCCACGCGCATCGGGGAATACCCCTATGTGTGGAGTCGATGGCCGCTTGAAGCGTGATCTGGAACCTGGCGAAGAGCAAACGAGCATGGGCAGGCTCGGCTCTACAAAGGCAGGTGCTGTGGGGTCCTGTAGAGCCGAGCCTGCGCTCGGCTCACGCGCGTAGCGCGGGCTTCAGGCGAACAGCAGCCGAGCATGGGCTCGGCTCTACAGCGGAGGTCTCAGTCTTCTTCCGGCGGCAGCACGATGGCGTCGTCGTCGATCGCCAGCTTGCCCGCCATCAGCACGGCCTGGGTACGGTTGGTCACGCCCAGCTTGCGCAGGATGGCGGTGACGTGGGCCTTGATCGTTGCTTCGGAGACGTTGAGGTCGTAGGCGATCTGCTTGTTCAAGCGACCTGCGCCCAGCATCTGCAGTACGCGGAACTGCTGCGGGGTCAGCTCGCGCAGGCGCTGGCCGACTTCGCGCTCTTCGCTGCCGGTGGGCGGCACGTTGTGCGCTTCCGGCGGTGCCCAGGTCTCGCCATCGAGGATGGTGCCCAGTGCATGACCGATGGTGTCCGAATCCGCAGACTTCGGAATGAAGCCCAGCGCGCCGTGGTCGAGCGCGCGGCGCATCACCGTCGCCTCTTCGCGCGCGGACACCACCACCACCGGCAGGTGCGGATGCAGCGAGCGCATGTGCACCAGTGCGTTGAAACCCTGCGCACCGGGCATGTTGAGATCCATCAGGACCAGGTCGGCGTCGTTGTGCTGGTCGGCCAGCGCGTACAGCGCTTCCACGCTGTCGGCCTCGAACAGCTGCACGCCGGGGATGACCCGCTGCACGGCCCCACGCAGGGCTTCGCGGAACAGCGGGTGGTCATCGGCAATCAGGAGGGTGGTCATGGGTCGAGCTTATCGATCAGGAGAAAGAGCGACGTGATGGCAGGTACAGGACGGGTCGGACACGGCCGGGTCCCTCCTCCCGGCCACGTCCCTGGCGCGTCCTGCGCCTGCAGTCACGCCATCAGCGCACCTTGCGCTCGTCCACCAGCGACGCCACCACCGACGGATCGGCCAGGGTCGAGGTGTCGCCGAGCTGGTCCGGCGCGTTCTCGGCGATCTTGCGCAGGATGCGGCGCATGATCTTGCCCGAGCGGGTCTTCGGCAGGCCCGGTGCCCACTGCAGGTGGTCCGGCGTGGCGATCGGGCCGATCTCCTTGCGCACCCAGGCGACCAGTTCCTTCTGCAGTTCGTCGTTGGGGGTCTCTTCGGCCACCAAGGTGACGTAGGCGTAGATGCCCTGGCCCTTCACGTCATGCGGGAAGCCGACCACGGCCGCTTCGGCCACCTTCGGGTGCGAGACCAGCGCGCTTTCCACTTCGGCGGTGCCGATGCGGTGGCCGGACACGTTGATCACATCGTCGACGCGGCCGGTGATCCAGTAGTAGCCGTCTTCGTCGCGGCGGCAACCGTCGCCGGTGAAGTAGCTGCCCGGGTAGGTGCGGAAATAGGTATCGATGAAGCGCTGGTGGTCGCCGTACACCGTGCGCATCTGGCCCGGCCAGGAATCACGGATGATCAGGTTGCCCTCGGTCGGGCCGTCCTGGATCTCGCCATCGGCATTGACCAGCGCCGGCTGCACGCCGAAGAAGGGCAGGGTGGCCGACCCCGGCTTGAGGTCCATCGCGCCGGCCAGCGGCGAGATGAGGATACCGCCGGTCTCGGTCTGCCACCAGGTATCGACGATAGGGCAGCGGCTGTCGCCGACCACCTCGTAGTACCAGCGCCAGGCTTCCGGATTGATCGGCTCGCCGACGCTGCCGAGCAGGCGCAGCGTCGCGCGCGAGGTCTTCTTCACCGGCTCCTCGCCTTCGCGCATCAATGCGCGGATGGCGGTCGGGGCGGTGTAGAAGATCGTCACCTTGTGCTTGTCGATGACGTTCCAGAAACGCGAGGTGTCCGGGTAGTTCGGTACGCCTTCGAACATCAGCGAGGTCGCGCCGTTGGCCAGCGGCCCGTACACGATGTAGCTGTGGCCGGTAACCCAGCCGACGTCGGCGGTGCACCAGTAGATGTCGTCCTCGCGCAGGTCGAACACCGCTTCATGGGTGTAGGCCGCGTACAGCAGGTAACCGCCGGTGGTGTGCAGCACGCCCTTCGGCTTGCCGGTGGAACCGGAGGTGTAGAGGATGAACAGCGGGTCTTCCGCGTTCATGCGTTCCGGTTCGCAGGTGGACGGCTGGCTGTCCACCACATCGTGGAACCAGCGGTCGCGCGGGGCCTGCATGTCCACCGCGCCGCCGGTGTGGCGCACCACCAGCACGGTTTCCACCGTGTTCGTGCCCGGCAGTTTCAGCGCGGCATCGACGTTGGCCTTCAGCGGAATCTTTCGACCACCACGCAGGCCCTCGTCGGCGGTGATGATCAGCTTGCTCTGGCAGTCGCTGACGCGGTCGGCGATCGAGTTCGGTGCGAAGCCACCGAACACCACCGAGTGGATCGCACCGATGCGCGCGCAGGCCAGCATGGCCACCGCGGCGTCGACGATCATCGGCAGGTAGATGGTGACGCGGTCGCCCTTCTTGACCCCGAGGTTGCGCAGCGCGTTGCCGAGGCGGCAGGTGCGCTCGTACAGCTCGCGATAGGTCACGTGCTGGGCCGGTGCATCCGGGCCGTCCGGCTCGAACAGCAGGGCGGTCTTGTCGCCGCGCGTTTCCAGCTGGCGGTCCAGGCAGTTCACGCTGGCATTGAGCTCGCCATCTTCGAACCACTTGATGTGGAAGTCGGACAGGTCGTAGCTGACGTTCTTGATCTTGGTCGGCTTGCGCATCCATTGCAGGCGCTCGGCGGCCTTGCCCCAGAAACCATCCGGGTCGGTCACCGACGCCTGGTACTGCTGTTCGTACGACGTCTTGTCGATGCGTGCCTTGGCGGCGAACTGCGGATCGACGGGGTAGATATCAGCCATGGCACCCTCACTTGCACGTTGACTTTGTATGTGCGGTCGCAGCATCGCAACGACCGATCCCCCTCAGTTTGCCCCATCCACCCCCGGCCGCGTCACCACCTTGGTTAGACCATGGTCGAAAGTGAGCGTCCTGCAGGGCCGGGTTCGACCAATGGCCAATAGCCGCTGTGCGTGAACGCCCCGCAGTCTCGGCTCGACCGTGCCCCACGCGCGGCATCACCTTGCCACTTGGGAGAGAGGGCAACATGAGCCACCGTACGTTGAAAGCCGTGCGCACACCTTTGGCGGCCTGCCTGTTGGTCGCCCTGGTCGCACCGGGCATGGCGTTCGCAGAGACCGCCAAAGAGAAAGCGCTGGAAGCACGCGTTGCCGAACTGGAACGCCAGGTCCAGCTGCTGCTGTCTTCGCAGCAACAACAACAGACCCAGATCAGCCAGACCCAGCAGGCGGTGACCGAAGTCCGCACGGTGCAGGCCGAGCAGAAGCCGGTCGCTTCGGTGCCGGCGGGCAAGCAGCCGATCCAGGTCACCACCATCACCCCGGGCGCGGCGCCGGGCACCACGGTCAAGATCGGTGGCTTCATCAAGGCCGACTTCCTGGCCACCCAGACCAGCGATGGCCAGCTGGCCGACGACGCCACCGGCCGCTCGCTGTACCTGCCGGGCCAGACCCCGGTGGAAGGCGCCGGCGGCAGCGGCAAGCGTTCGGGCACCGATTTCAACGCCCACGCCAAGTTCTCGCGCTTCAACCTGGGCATCGACAACGTGAGCGAATCGGGCAACAAGGCCGGTGCGTTCTTCGAGATGGACTTCTTCGGCAACTCGCTGGGCAACCAGACCGCCACCAATACCTACGGTGTGACCCTGCGCCACGCCTACATGTACTGGAACAACTGGATGGCCGGCCAGACCTGGTCCAACTTCATGGATGCGGCGTCGCTGCCGGAAGCGGTCGACTTCGTCGGCCCCACCGATGGCGTGATCTTCGTGCGACAGGCCCAGGTGCGCTACACCCAGGGCGGCTTCAGCGTCGCACTGGAAAACCCGGAAACCACCACCCTCACCGGAACCCGCAATCCGGTCACCGGGGCCTGGACCAACGCCAGTGCCAACTCCGACCGTGGCAGCCTGCCCGACCTGACCCTGCGCTATGGCTGGAAGGGCAACTGGGGCACCTTCGGTGTCGGCGGCATCGTCCGTCAGCTGAAGGTCGACAACCAGGCCACCGGCGCCAAGGCCGACAAGGTGGCTGGCGGCCTGACACTGGGCGGCAAGTGGGTGATGGGTGACAGCGATTCGCTGCACTACCAGCTGACCGGCGGCGAAGGCATCGCCCGCTACATCGGCCTGGGCATCACTGCCGACAGCGCCTACGACGTGGCCCGCGACGAGCTCAACCCGACCGGCGTGCTTGCTGGCTACGTGGGCTGGCGGCATGCGTTCTCGCCGAAGCTGCGCACCAACCTGATCTACGCGCGCAGCGACTACGACAACGACAGCATCCTCGGCCCGCTGGTGACCAAGAGCGTGCAGAGCATCCGCGGCAACATCTTCTACTCGCCGCTGCCCAAGGTCGATATCGGTGCCGAGCTGATGTACGGCCGTCGCGAAGTGGAGAACGGCAACAAGGGTGACATCACCCGATTGCAGTTCACCACCAAGTACAGCTTCTAAAGGAGTGCCGACCAAGGTCGGCACCTACAGAGATTGTGTGCCGACCAACGGTCGGCACTCACCAACAACGATTGCTTCGGAGGGGAAGCGTCCCATGTCCAGTACACCCAGCACCGCACACAAAGCGGGCACCCTGACCCAGGGCCACAAGAAGGTCATCTTCGCCTCGAGCCTCGGTACGGTCTTCGAGTGGTATGACTTCTTCCTGTACGGCTCGCTAGCCGCCATCATCGCCAAGCAGTTCTTCAGCGGTGTCAATGAAACCACGGGCATGATCTTCGCCCTGCTGGCGTTCGCCGCCGGCTTCTTCGTGCGTCCGTTCGGCGCGGCCTTCTTCGGCAGCCTCGGCGACCGCATCGGCCGCAAGTACACCTTCCTGGTCACCATCCTGATCATGGGCATCTCGACCTTCCTGGTCGGCGTACTGCCCAACTACGCTTCAATCGGTTTCGCCGCGCCGGTGATCCTGATCATCCTGCGCCTGGCCCAGGGCCTGGCGATGGGCGGCGAGTACGGCGGTGCTGCCACCTACGTGGCCGAGCATGCGCCGGACGACAAGCGTGGCCTGTACACCAGCTTCATCCAGTGCACCGCCACGCTCGGCCTGTTCATGTCGCTGCTGATCATCCTGGCCTGCCGCTACTTCCTGGGCAATGAAGCCTTCGAAGCCTGGGGCTGGCGTATCCCGTTCCTGGTCTCGATCCTGCTGCTGGGCGTGTCCGTGTGGATCCGCCTGCAGCTGAGCGAATCGCCGTTGTTCCAGCAGATGAAGTCCGAGGGCAAGGGCTCCAAGACGCCGTTCCGTGACAGCCTGAAGGGCGGCAACCTGAAGCTGATGCTGCTGGTCCTGCTCGGCGCTGCAGCCGGCCAGGCCGTGGTCTGGTACGGCGGCCAGTTCTACGCGTTGTTCTTCCTCAGCAGCATGCTGAAGGTCGATGCCACCACCTCCTACCTGCTGATCGCGGCGGCGCTGGCGTTGGGCGTGCCGTTCTTCATCTTCTTCGGCTGGCTGTCCGACCGTATCGGCCGCAAGAAGATCATCCTGGCTGGCTGCCTGCTGGCGGCTGTTACCTACATCCCGATCTTCAAGGGCCTGACCCACTTCGCCAACCCGGCCATCGAAGAAGCTCGCAGCAGCTCGCCGGCCCTGGTCGTGGCCGATCCGAACACCTGCTCGTTCCAGTTCGATCCGGTGGGCCTGCGCAAGTTCACCAGCTCCTGTGACGTGGCCACCGCCGCGCTGACCAAGGCCGGTGTGCCGTACGACGTGCAGCCCGCCGCCGCCGGTTCGCTGGCGATGGTGAACGTGGGCAGCGCCAGCGTCACCTCGTATGAGGCCGCCGGCCTGACCAAGGAAGACGGCAAGGCCAAGGCCGATGCGTTCGGTGCGGAACTGAAGACCGCCCTGACCACTGCCGGGTATCCGGCCAAGGCTGATGGCGCCCGCATCAACATCGCCGGCACCATCTTCATGCTGTGGCTGCTGGTGCTGTATGTGACCATGGTCTACGGCCCGATCGCCGCTTACCTGGTCGAACTGTTCCCGACCCGCATCCGCTACACCTCGATGTCGCTGCCGTACCACATCGGCAACGGCTGGTTCGGTGGCTTCCTGCCGGCGATCTCGTTCGCGCTGGTGGCCGGTACCGGCAACCTCTACTACGGCCTGTGGTACCCCATCATCATCGCGCTGATGTCGGTGGTGATCGGTGGTCTGTTCCTGCGCGAGACCAAGGACGTGGATATCACCAAGTAAGAATGATATTCATCGGATGAAGGAGAGGCCGTGGTGCAGACCACGGCCTTTTCGTTTCCCTGTAGCGCCGAGCCATGCTCGGCGACCGCGCAACGCGCGGCACAAAATTCCGCAGACGCGAACAGACAGCACTCAATGCCGTAATCGCGGTTGACAGGCATCCGAAGCCACAGCCCGTATCTGACCCCATCGAGACGTGCAGCACCCCGTATAGTCGGCCCATGACCACCACCGCCCCAGCCGACATCCTGCACACCCTGCGTAGCGCCTGGCAGTCGCAGCGCCCCACGCTCGACCAGCGCGAAGCCGACCTGCGCCGCCTGCGTGAAGCGCTGAAGCCGCGTCTGGACGAGATGGCCCAGGCCATCGCCGAAGACTTCGGCCACCGTGCCCACGTCGAATCGAAACTGGCCGATGGCATGAGCGTGCTGTCGGCCATCGACCACCTGCGCCGCCATCTGCGACGCTGGTCGAAGCCGCAGCGGGTCGGTGCCGGTTGGCGACTGTGGCCGGCGCGTGCGCAGCTGCGGCCGACGCCGCTGGGCGTGGTCGGGGTGATCTCGCCCTGGAACTACCCGGTCACGCTGGCATTGGTGCCGCTGGCCACCGCCATCGCCGCCGGCAACCACGTGCTGCTGAAGCCTTCGGAGCACACGCCGCGCACCAGCGCGTTCCTGGCCGATCTGCTGGACAGTGTGTTCCCGCCCGATCGGGTGGCGGTGGTGCAGGGTGGGGCGGACGTGGCCGCAGCGGTGTCCTCGCTGCCGCTGGACCATCTGCTGTTCACCGGCTCGACGGCGGTTGGCCGCAAGGTGATGGCCGCCGCGGCTGAGCATCTGGTACCGGTCACACTGGAGCTGGGCGGCAAGTCGCCGGCGATTGTCTGCCGCGATTTCCCGCTGGACAAAGCCGCCGCGCGGCTGGCCACCGGCAAGTGGTTCAACGCGGGCCAGACCTGCATCGCGCCGGATTATGTGCTGATCGATAGCGTCCGCCAGCGCGAGTTCGTGCAGGCACTCCAGCAGCAGGTGCAGCAGCGCTACGGTGATTTCAGCAGCGCCGACGACTACACGCGCATCATCAACGAAGGCCAGTACCGGCGCCTGCAGGGCTATCTGACGCAGGCGCGCGAACGCGGCGTGCCGGTGATTCCGCTGGCGCAGGTGGATGAGGCGCGCGCCGACCGCGAGCGCCTGCTGGTGCCGACCGTGGTGCTGGACCCGCCGGACGACCTGGACCTGATGCGCGAGGAGATCTTCGGGCCGATCCTGCCGGTGCGGGCCTACCCGGACCTGGAGGCGGCGCTGGCCGACGTGCTGTCCCGCGACCGGCCGCTGGCGCTGTATCCCTTCAGCCACGACACGGCGACGGTGGAGCGCATCCTGGGCCAGGTGGTGGCCGGCGGGGTGACGGTGAATGACACGCTGCTGCACTTCGCCGCCGATGGCCTGCCGTTTGGTGGGGTGGGGGCCAGCGGCATGGGCGCGTACCACGGCCGGGCCGGGTTCGATGCAATGAGCAAGCGGCTGCCGGTGCTGTGGCAGTCGCGCTGGGCCGCCAGCGACCGGCTGCGTCCGCCGTACTCGAAGATTGCGGGGTTGTTGAAGCTGCTGGTGCGGTGATCGGGTTCCGGTAGGTGCCAACCTTGGTTGGCACAGGGTGATTGCCGGCGCCAACCAAGGTTGGCGTCTACCGGGGTATAAGGGCGCCCATCAAGGCCCATCCGGGTAGAATGCCCGCATGAAGATCGCCTCGTGGAACGTCAATTCGCTCAATGTCCGTCTGCCGCACCTGGAGCAGTGGCTCAAGGAGTTCGGCCCGGACATCGTCGGTATCCAGGAAACCAAGCTGGAGGACCACAAGTTCCCCGATTCGGCGCTGATCGCCGCGGGTTACCGCAGCGTGTTCGCCGGCCAGAAGACCTACAACGGCGTGGCGCTGCTGTCGCGTGAGCCTGCGCAGGACGTGCAGATCGGCATTCCCGGCTTCGAGGACGAACAGAAGCGTGTCATCGCCGGTACCTTCGGCGACCTGCGTGTGATCAACCTGTACGTGGTCAACGGCCAGGACATCGGCACCGACAAGTACGAATACAAGCTGCGCTGGCTGGAAGCGGTGCATGCCTGGATCGCCGAAGAACTGCAGCGGCACCCGAAGCTGATCGTGATGGGTGACTTCAACATCGCCCCGGACGCGCGCGATGTGCACGACCCGGAGGTCTGGAACGACAACCACATCCTGACCTCCACCGCCGAGCGTGGCGCATTGAACAAGCTGTTGCAGCTGGGGCTGCACGATGGCTTCCGCCTGCATAACGACGAGGCGGGCACCTTCAGCTGGTGGGATTACCGTGCGGCGGGCTTCCGCCGCAACCTGGGCCTGCGCATCGACCTGACCCTGGTTTCCGACGCGCTGAAGGGCAGTGCGGTGGCCTCGGGCATCGACCGCGAGCCGCGCACCTGGGAACGCCCGAGCGACCATGCGCCGGCGTGGGTGGAAGTAGAGTCGAGCTTGCTCGACTGATCTCCCATGCAGTCGAGCAAGCTCGACTCTACAGAACGGGGCCCGACAATTGCCGGGCCCGTTCTGGAACATCTGCCGGCCCGTGGCCGGCACTACCCTCAGATCACCGTATGCTCTTGCGGGTGAACAGGTTGACGATCGCCAGCAGGATCACCGCACCGATCAGCGAGAACAGGAACGTGCGGATGGTGATCGCTTCGTTGATGCCGCCGCCGAACAGCCAGCCGGAAATCAGCGCGCCGACGATGCCCACCACGATGTTGAGGATGATGCCCTGCTGGGCATCGCGCTTCATGATGATGCTGGCCAGCCAGCCTACGATGCCGCCGACGATCAGCCAGATGATGATGCCCATGATCGAACCTCCGGTGGGGAACTGTGACCAGTTGACGCGCATGGCCGTGAACCCGTCGTGCAATTGCGTGATGGGCGCGTGCGGATGAGCCTGCCAGCCACCCTCGACGGCCCGTGGCGCTTCGGTCCGGTGACGGTCTGGCGCCGCCCGCACGTGCCGGGCCACCGCGGTGAACCGCAGGCACGGCAGGTGCTGGCGCAGGCATTGGGCGCCGACCCGGAGACGCTGCCGCTGGTCCGCGACGACAAGGGTCGGCCGGAACTGAGCGGCGCGCTGGCCCATTACGGCACCGGCTGGAGCCACAGCGGCGAGGTGCTGCTGGTGGCGCTGGGCGAAGGCGTGCGGCTGGGCGTGGACCTGGAGCTGCTGCGGCCGCGGCCGCGCCTGCTGGAGATCGTGCAGCGCTTCTTCCATGCCGAGGAGGTGGCCTGGCTGCAGAGCCTGGATGAGGCCGGGCGCGAGCACTGGTTCTTCCGCGTGTGGTGCGTCAAGGAAGCCATCCTTAAGGCGCACGGGCAGGGCATCTCGTTCGGCCTGCACCGGCTGCAGCTGGCGCCGGGGGCCGATGGTGCCCTGCATCTGCGCTGGTGCGACCCGGAACTGGGCGAGGCCGCGCGGTGGCACCTGCACGAATGGCAGGCCACCGGCCAGTTCCGTGCGGCGTTGGCCTGGTATCCGCACTGAAGCGGGGAATCAGCGCGCAAAACCGGCGATAATGTCGGCATGAGCGAACACCCACTTCCCGCCAGCGTGGCTGCCACGCTGGAACAGGGCCTGGCCAGCATGGGCCTGGACGCCGCGCTGGCGCCGCCGCTGCTGCGCTACCTGGCCCTGCTGCACCGCTGGAACGGCACCTACAACCTCACCGCCATCCGCGACCCGCAGGAGATGGTCACCCGTCATTTGCTCGACTCGCTGGCGATGCAGCCGTTCGTGGCCGATGGCAGCCTGGCCGACCTCGGCACCGGCCCCGGGCTGCCCGGCATCCCGCTGGCGATCGCCTGCCCGGGCCTGCAGGTCACCCTGGTCGAGAGCAACGGCAAGAAGGCGCGCTTCATGCGCGAGGCCGTGCGCCAGCTGGGTCTGGACAATGCCCGCGTGGCCGAATCGCGCGCCGAGGCGCTGGACGAGGCCGGCCGCTACGACCAGCTGACCGCGCGCGCGATGGACACCCTGGCCGGCATCGTCCGCGTTGGTGGCCACCTGCTGCGCCCCGGCGGCGTGTTGCTGGCCATGAAAGGCGTCTACCCACATGAAGAGATCGCAGCGCTGCCGGCCGGTTGGCAGGTGCGCGAGGTGACCCCGTTGAGCGTGCCCGGCCTGGCCGGCGAACGCCACCTGGTCACTGTTACAGGCCCCTGATTCCCGCCGCCAGCCCCTTGTGGAACAACGGGTTGGCGATCCACGATTTCCGCAAGGGGCCGGTTGTACGCATAATGACCGGTCCCAGCACACGTCGACGAGGCACACCCGCATGGCCCGCATCATCGCCATCGCCAACCAGAAGGGTGGCGTCGGCAAGACCACGACCGCCGTCAACCTGGCCGCTTCCCTGGCCAACGCACCCAAGCGCGTGCTGTTGGTCGACCTGGATTCGCAGGGCAACGCGACCATGGGCAGTGGCGTGGACAAGCGTGAGCTGGTCTCCTCCACCTACGATCTGCTGCTGGGCGAGTCCAGCGCCGCCGATGTGCGCGTGCAGACCGCCGAAGGCTACGACCTGCTGCCCGGCAACATCGACCTGACCGCCGCCGAGATCCAGCTGATGGCGCAGAGCGAGCGCGAGCAACGGCTGAAGCGTGCGCTGGCGCCAATCCGCGACGAGTACGACTACATCCTGATCGACTGCCCGCCGGCGCTGTCGCTGCTGACGCTCAACGCGCTGGCCGCCGCCGACTCGGTGATCGTGCCGATGCAGTGCGAGTACTACGCACTGGAAGGCCTGAGCGCGCTGGTGGAAACCATCGAGGCGCTGCGTGCCAACCTCAACCCGGCGCTGGAGATCGAAGGCGTGCTGCGCACCATGTTCGATGTGCGCAACAACCTGGCCAACGCGGTCTCGGCCGAGCTCACCGAGCACTTCGGCGACCGCGTGTTCCGCACCATCGTGCCGCGCAACGTGCGCCTGGCCGAGGCGCCCAGCCATGGCCAGAGCATCGTCGGCTACGACCGCGCCTCGCGCGGTGGCGTCGCCTACCTGGGCCTGGCCGGCGAGATCATCCGCCGCAACAACGAACGCAACAAGGCCGCCAAGGCCGTGGAGATCGTCTGATGACCAGCAGCAAGCCGGCAGCCAAGAAGCGAGGCCTCGGCCGTGGCCTGGATGCGCTGCTGGGTCCCAAGGGGGCGGTCAGCCAGGTGCAGGCCACCACCGCGGTGATCGAGCCGCTGCCGGGTGAAGTGCTGCGCAAGCTGGCCGTGGGTCAGCTGCAGCCGGGCAAGTACCAGCCGCGCCGTGAAATGGACGAGGGCAAGCTGTCCGAGCTGGCCGACTCGATCAAGTCGCAGGGCGTGATCCAGCCGATCCTGGTGCGCCAGCTGCCGGCGGGCAACTACGAAATCGTCGCCGGTGAACGGCGCTGGCGCGCATCGCAGCTGGCCGGCCTGGACGAAGTGCCGGTGGTGGTGCGCGAGCTGGAAGACCGCACCGTCATCGCGATGGCGCTGATCGAGAACATCCAGCGCGAAGACCTCAACCCGCTGGAAGAAGCCGAGGCGCTGCAGCGCCTGATCAGCGAGTTCACCCTGACCCATGCCGAGGCCGCCGAGGCCGTGGGCCGCTCGCGCGCGGCGGTGTCCAACCTGCTGCGCCTGCTGGAGCTGCCGGTGGCGATCCGCCTGCTGCTGGAAACCCGCCGCCTGGAAATGGGTCACGCCCGCGCGCTGCTGACCCTGGCTCCCGAGCTGGCCGGCAAGCTGGCCCAGGAAGCAGCCGATGAAGGCTGGTCGGTGCGCGAGGTCGAGCGCCGTGCGCAGGCCTTCGCGGCCGGCAAGGTGCCGAGCAACCGCCCGGCGGCCACGCCGAAGGTGCAGCAGGCCGACATCGCCTCGCTGGAGACCGAGCTGTCCGAAGCGCTGGGTGCCAAGGTGGCGATCAGCCACGGCCGGGGCGGCAAGGGCAAGCTGATCATCCACTACACCGATCTGGATACCCTGGACGGCGTGCTGGAAAAACTGCGCACGCGCCAGGGCTGAGCCCGGCGCAGCGCCAGGGGATGCGGCCTGTTCCTGCCGCGTCCTGTAGATGACAGGGAACGCACCGCCGCGCGCGCCGGGGGATGCACTGCTCTCCGGTCCGTGGCCTCATCCAGGGAGCAGGACATGAGCAACACATTCGACGACGTCAGCCCGGGCGGCAGCCCGATCATGGTGCACAGCCGCCAGAAGGACTTCACCCCGCCGCAGGGCGAAGAACACATCGAGGCGATCGGCGCGCACATCGAGCGCCATCTGGGTCCTGTGTCCGGCGTCTTCCACGAGATCATCTCCGACCTGGTGCACATCGACGTGCACGTGGTGCCGGCCAATGACCAGTTCCCGTACCTGCGGCTGGTGACCTCCGGCATGAGCGACCTGCCGATGACCGTGCCCGCCGAGGTGGACGCGGACGCGCCCCGCTACATGGAACTGATGGTGACCCTGCCGGCTGACTGGCCGATTTCGCAGGATGCCTTCGAGGACGAACGCAATTACTGGCCGGTGCGTCTGCTGAAGGGCATGGCGCGGCTGCCGCACGAGTACGACACCTGGCTGGGCTTCGGCCACACCATTCCCAACGGCCATCCCAGCGAGCCCTACGCGCCGGGCGTGGGCTTCGACGGTGCCATCGTGCTGCCGCCGGTGACTACCCCGGAGGACTTCGCCACGCTGGAACTGGACGACGGCAAGACCATCAGCTTCATGACCCTGGTCCCGCTGTATCCGGAAGAGATGGACCTGAAGCTGAAGAAGGGCGCCGAGGCGCTGCTCGACCGCTTCGATGCGAAGAAGATCAAGGATGTAATCGAACCCGGCCGCACCAATGTGGCCAAGAAGCGTTTCGGGCTCTTCTGAGCCCGCAGCGTATCCTCTGCACCTGTACTCATTGATTTCCAGGCCACTGCAATGACCATCCTGCTAACCGGCGCTGCCGGCTTCATCGGTGCCTACACCGCCCGCGCGCTGCTGGAGGCGGGCCAGCCGGTGGTCGGCCTGGACAACTTCAACGATTACTACGACCCGCAGATCAAGCGCGACCGCGTGGCCGCGCTGTGCCCGACGCTGGACCTGCGCGTATTGGACCTGACCGACCGCGAGGGCCTGGCCGCGCTGTTCGATGAAGTGCAGCCGACTGCGGTGATCCACCTGGCCGCGCAGGCCGGCGTGCGCTATTCGCTGGAAAACCCGCACGCCTACGTCGACAGCAACCTGGTCGGCTTCGTCAACATGCTCGAACTGTGCCGTCACCGCGGCGTGCAGCACCTGGTGTATGCCTCCAGCAGCTCGGTCTACGGTGATTCGGCCACGCCGCCGTTCTCCGAGGACCAGCGCGTGGACCAGCCGCGTTCGCTGTATGCAGCGACCAAGGCGGCCAACGAGCTGATGGCCTACACCTACGCACAGCTGTACGGACTGCATGCCACCGGCCTGCGTTTCTTCACCGTGTATGGCCCGTGGGGCCGGCCGGACATGGCACCACTGCTGTTCTCGCGCGCGGTGCTGGCCGGGCGGCCGATCGACGTGTTCAACGAAGGCCGCATGCAGCGCGACTTCACACATGTTTCCGACATCGTGTCGGGTATCCTCGGCGCGCTCGCGCATCCGGCCGACGGTCCGGTGCCGCACCGGGTGTTCAACCTCGGCAACCATACGCCGGTCGAGCTGGAGCGCTTCATCAGCGTGATCGAGCAGGCTGCCGGCCGCCCCGCGCAGAAGGTCTACAAGCCCATGCAGCCCGGTGACATGGTGCGCACGATGGCCGATACCCGGCGCGCCCATGACGCATTCGGCTTCGACGCGGTGACCCCGATCGAAGAAGGGCTGCCGCCTGTCGTGCAGTGGTGCCGCGAGTACTTTGGCGACCGCGCCTGAGGACGGATCCTCACGCCACCGGGTTCATCTTCGGATAACCTCGGTTTCGGAGAATGCGCGGTCTTTGTCCCCCCTTGGCCGAGTGCCTTATGAGCCAACCCGAGCTTTCCGTTGTCGTCCCGGTGTTCAACGAGCGCGACAACGTCGCCCCGCTGGTTGCCGAAATCACCGCTGCGCTGCGTGGCCGGCTGCCGTTCGAGATCGTCTACATCGATGATCACTCGCGCGATGACACCCTGGCGGTGCTGCAGGGCCTGAAGGCGACCACACCGGAACTGCGGGTGCTGCACCACGTGAACCAGAGCGGGCAGAGCACCGCCGTGCGCACCGGTGTCAAGCATGCGCGGGCGCCGTGGATCGCCACCCTGGATGGCGATGGCCAGAACGATCCGGCCGACATTCCCAAGCTGCTCGCCGCGCGCGACGCTGCCGAGGCGCAGGTGAAGCTGTTCGCCGGCTGGCGCGTCAACCGCCAGGACAGTGGCAGCAAGCGCTGGGCCAGCCGCTGGGCCAACGCCATCCGTGCACGCATGCTGCGCGACGATACGCCCGATACCGGCTGCGGCATCAAGCTGTTCGAACGCAGTGCGTTCCTCGACCTGCCGTACTTCGACCACATGCACCGGTACCTGCCGGCGCTGATGCAGCGCGCCGGCTGGAAGACCACCAGCGTGCCGGTCAACCACCGCCACCGTACCGCCGGCGTCTCCAAGTACAACAACCTGGGCCGTGCGCTGGTCGGCATCCGTGACCTGCGCGGCGTGGCCTGGCTGATCACCCGCAGCAAGCGCACCGCGGTGGAAGAGCGGTGATGGGCCTGGAACTGCACTGGCTCGACCAGCCGCTGACCTGGCTGTACTGGACCGGCCTGCACGTGACCGGCTGGAAGCTGATCGGCTATACCGGCGCGCTGATGTTCGGCGGCCGCTGGCTGGTCCAGTTCGTCGCCTCCAAGCGTGCGGGCAAGCCGGTGATCCCGCGCCTGTTCTGGTACATGAGCGTGGTCGGCAGTCTGATGACGCTGAGCTACTTCCTGTTCTCGGCCAAGCAGGACTCGGTGGGCGTGCTGCAGAACCTGTTCCCGGCATTCACCGCGCTGTACAGCCTGCAGCTGGACATCAAGCACCGGGGCTGGAAGCGGGACAGGGCCAGCCACTAGGTCTTCGGTAGATGCCAACCTTGGTTGGCGCTGGGATTCTCCGGGTGCCAACCAAGGTTGGCAGCTACCAGAGCGGCCGTGCATCGGTAGCGCCGGGCCATGCCCGGCGGCTGTATCCGTCGGCCGCGCTGCGCGCTCGCGGGGCATGGCCCCGCGCTACCACGCGCCTTCGGCGCTGGGTCTCCCCGTCTGCCAACCAAGGTTGGCAGCTACCAGGACACGGCTCAGGCAGGACCTTCGTCCCATGCCATGGGCGGTGAGCGGTGCCATGATCGGGGTCTGCCTTCCCGGGAACCTGTGCTCGTGAAAACCCGTCTTGCCGTTGCCCTGTTGATCGCCCTGTCCGCCCCCGCTGTGGCCCTGGCTGCACCGCCCGCCACCGCCGCGCCGGCCAGCGTGGCCACCGAATCGCCCGCCGACGCCGCCTTCCGTGCGGTGTACGAGAAGGAATGGAAGTGGCGCCAGGATGGCGGCGGCGAGGCCAGCGAGGATGAAGACGCGCCCGCCAACGCCACCCGCATGCCCGACGTCGGCCCGGCCGCGCAGCAGGCGCGCTTGAAGGTGTGGGACGAGACTCTCGCCGCGCTGAAGAAGATCGACCCGAAGACCCTGTCGCCCGACAACCAGGTCAACTACGCGATCTACCGCGACCAGGTGTTCAACCTCGCCGAAGAGGTGCGCCTGCGCGGCTACGAGATGCCGTTCAACGCCGACTCCTCGTTCTGGTCCAACCTCTCCTTCATGGCCCGGCGCGAGATGAAGACCGTGCAGGACTACCAGAACTACATCGCACGGCTGAACGATGTGCCGCGCTATTTCGGGCAGCAGACAGAGAACATGCGCGCCGGCCTGAAGCGTGGCTTCAGCGTGCCGCGCGCGGTGCTCGATGGCCGCGAGGTGTCCATCGCCACCGTCGCCGAGTTGAAGGACCCGACCGAGTCGCCACTGTACGCGCCATTCAAGAAGCTTCCCAACAGCATCCCGGCCGCCGAACAGGCCAGGCTGCAGGCGCAGGCGCGTGAAGCGATCAACGGCAAGGTGGTGCCGGCGTTCCAGCAGCTGCGGACCTTCTTCGTCAACGAATACGTGCCGCAGGCGCGTACCACCCTGGCCGCCGAAGCGATGCCGGACGGCAAGGCGTACTACAAGCAGCAGATCCACGAATACACCACGCTGGACCTGTCGCCGGACGAGATCCATCGCATCGGCCTGGATGAAGTCGCACGCATCCAGAAGGAAATGAACGACATCATCAAGCAGGTGAAGTTCAAGGGCAGCTTCGCCGAGTTCCTGACCTTCCTGCGTACCGATCCGCAGTTCTATGCAAAGACGCCGCAGGAGCTGCTTTCGCGCGCGGCGTGGATTTCCAAGCGGGCCGATGGCCAGCTCGGCAAGTACATGACATTGCCGCGTGCGCGCTTCACCATCGTGCCGGTGCCGCCGGATATCGCGCCGTTCTGGACCGCTGGCCGCGGTGGCATGGGCACCTACTGGCTCAACACCTACAACCTGCCGTCGCGCCCGCTGTACAACCTGCCGGCACTGACGCTGCATGAGTCGGATCCGGGCCACGCGCTGCAGGGCGCCATCGCCGCCGAGCAGAAGAACCTTCCCGAGTTCCGCCGCAACGCCTACATCTCCGCCTATGGCGAAGGCTGGGCGCTGTACTGCGAGAAGCTGGGCGTGGAGATGGGCATCTACGAGACCCCGTACGAGGATTTCGGCCGCCTGACCTACGAGATGTGGCGCGCCGCGCGCCTGGTGATCGACACCGGCGTGCACAGCAAGGGCTGGACCCGCGAGCAGGCGCTGGCCTACCTGCGTGACCACACCGCGCTGAGCGAGCATGAAGTGACCACCGAAGTGGACCGCTACATATCCTGGCCGGGCCAGGCGCTGAGCTACAAGCTGGGCGAGATCGCCATCGTGCGCCTGCGTGCGCAGGCCGAGAAGGAGCTGGGCGACAAGTTCGACATCAAGGGCTTCCACGACACCCTGCTCAAGCAGGGCTCGGTGCCATTGCCGGTGCTGGAACAGCAGATCCAGGCCTACATCGCCGAGCGCAAGAAGGCCTGACCGCACTACCAGGGATCGGAAACGGGGTCGGATCGCAGGATCCGACCCCGTCATGTTTCACCCCACCGCTCGTGGCTTGGCCACCCGCGCTGCGAAGGTCGGCAGCACCAGCAGGGTCAGCACGGTGGCGGTGATCAGGCCACCGATCACCACCGTCGCCAGCGGCTTCTGCACCTCCGCACCCGAACCGCTGGCAATCGCCATCGGAATGAAACCGACGATCGCCACCAGCGCCGTGGTCAGCACTGCGCGGATGCGGCTGGAGGCACCGTTGATCGCCGCCTGCAGCGGCAGGTCACCGGCGTCCAGGCGCTCGCGGATCGCCTGCATCAGCACCAGGCCGTTCAACGTGGCCACGCCGGAGACGGCGATGAAGCCGACCGCCGCTGACACCGAGAACGGCATGCCTCGCAGCAGCAGCGCGAGAATGCCGCCGACCAGCGCCAACGGTACGCAGCTGAACACCAGCACGGCTTCCTTGCCGCTGCGCAGGGCCATGAACAGCAGGCTGCCGATCAGCAGGAACACCACCGGCACCACCGTTGCCAGCCGCTTCTCCGCGCGCTGCAGGTTCTCGAACTGGCCACCCCAGGTCAGGTAGGCACCCGGTGGCAGCGCCACGTCGGCCACTGCTGCCTGCGCCTCGCCGACGAAGCCGCCGAGGTCACGCCCACGCACGTTGGCCTGCACCACCACGCGGCGGCTACCGTTGTTGCGGCTGATCTGGTTGGGTCCTTCGCTGACTGTGATGCGCGCGACCGACGACAGCGGAATCACCAGCCCCGCGGGCGTGGCGATCGGCAGCGAGGCCAGCTGGTCTGGATCGTTGCGCGAGGCATCGTCCAGGCGCACCACCACGTTGAAACGACGATCGCCTTCGAAGATCTTGCCGGCGGCGGTACCACCGATGCCGGTGGCCAGCGCGTCACTCACATCGGCCGCGGTCAGGCCGTACTGCGCCGCCGCCACGTGGTCGATGGCCACGTTGAGCGTGGGCAGGCCGGAGATCTGTTCCACCCGCACGTCGGCCGCGCCGTTCACCGCACGCAGCTTCAGCGCCACCTGGTCGGCCACCTTCTGCAGCTGGCTGAAATCATCGCCGAAGATCATCACCGCCAGGTCGGTACGCACGCCGGAGATCAGCTCGTTGAAGCGCAGCTCGATCGGCTGGCTGAACTCGAAGCTGTTGCCCAGTTGCTGCCCGGCCAGCTTTTCGAAGCGTGCCACCAGTGCATCCTTGCCCAGCTTCGGATCCGGCCAGTCCTTGCGTGGCTTGAGCACGATCACGCTGTCGGAGATGTTGGTCGGCATCGGATCGATCGCCGCCTCGGCGGTACCGGTGCGCGAGAACACGGTTTCCACTTCCGGCTGCTTGGCAATCGCCTTTTCCAGCGCCAGTTGCATCGCCAGCGACTGCTCCAGCGACGTCGACGGCACGCGCAGGGCCTGCATCGCCACGTTGCCTTCGTCCAGCGTCGGCATGAACTCGCGGCCCAGCAGCGAGAACGAACCGATGCCCACCACCACCATCATCACCGCGCCTACCACCACCGTGCGCGGATGGTCCACGGCCTTGCGGATCACCGGTTCGATGCGCGCGCGCAGCACGCGGATCAGCTTGGTCTCGTGCTCGCCATCATCGGCATGCGCATCGCCGTCCTTCACCTTCGGCTCGCGCACCAGCAGTGCGGCCATCGCCGGCACGAAGGTGAAGGAGAAGATGAAAGCACCGATCAGGGCCAGCATGAAAGTGGCCGCCATCGGGTGGAACGTCTTGCCCTCCACGCCTTCCAGGGTAAGGATCGGCGCGAACACCAGCAGGATGATCAGCTGGCCGAAGGCCGCCGGGCGTGCCATCTTGCGCGCCGAATCAGCGGCCACGCGCAGGCGTTCCATCGCGGTCAATGCACGGCCCAGTTCGGCGCGGCGCTGGCCCAGCATCAGCAGCGTCGATTCGATCACGATCACCGCACCATCCACCAGGATGCCGAAGTCCAGCGCACCCAGGCTCATCAGGTTGCCACTGATGCCGAAGCGGTTCATGCCGATCACTGCAAACAGGAACGACAGCGGAATCACCAGCGCGGTGATCGTCGCTGCACGCAGGTTGCCCAGCAGCAGGAACAGCACCACCACCACCAGCAGCGCACCCTCGGTGAGGTTCTTGGCCACGGTCTTGATGGTGGAATTGACCAGCACGCTGCGGTCCAGCACCGGTGCTGCCACGATGTCCGCCGGCAGCGACTTGTTGACCTGTTCCAGGCGCGCCGCAGCTGCCTGCGCCACGGTGCGGCTGTTGCCGCCGGCGATCATCAGCGCGGTGCCGAGCACGGCTTCGTGGCCGTTGCGGCTGGCCGCACCCAGGCGCGGTGCGCGGCTCAGGTCAACGTCGGCCACATCGGTCACGCGCACCACCACGCCATTGCGGGTGGCCACCGGGGCCTGCGCCAGATCGTCGGTGGTCAGCGCCAGGCCATCGGCACGTACCACCAGGCCTTCGCCGGCACGCTGTACGAAACCGGCACCGGCCTGCACGTTGGAACGTTGCAGGGCAGTGACCAGGTCGGCCAGGCCGAGCCCGTGCGCGGCCAGCCTTGCACTGTCCGGATGTACGCCGTATTCCTTGACGTAGCCGCCGACTGTATCGACGCCGGCCAGACCGGGGCTGGAGCGCATCTGCGGCGCGATGATCCAGTCCTGCACGGTGCGCAGGTAGGTCGCACGTTCTTCCGGCGTGCGCAGCAGGTTGCCTTCGGGCGTGCGGTAGACCTCACCGGCCTGCCAGCCGGCTTCACCTGGCTTGGCCAGCTTGGCCGGATCGAACGCGGTGAAATCCACGGTCCACATCAGCACTTCGCCGAGGCCGGTGGTGACCGGCGACAGCATCGGCGACGCGCCATCGGGGAGGTCTTCCGATGCCTCGCGCATCCGTTCGGCCACCTGCTGGCGGGCGAAGTAGATGTCGGTCGCATCGGTGAAGATGGCGGTGACTTGCGAGAAGCCATTACGCGACAGCGAACGCGTGGTGGTGAGGCCAGGAATGCCGGCCAGCGCGGTTTCCAGCGGATAGGTCACCTGCCGCTCAATCTGTTCGGGCGTCAGCGCCGGTGCCACCGTGTTGATCTGCACCTGGCGGTTGGTGATGTCCGGCACCGCGTCGATCGGCAGCTTGCCCAGCTGGAACAGGCCCACCGCGGCGATCAGTGCCGCCATGAACACCACCAGCCAGCGGTGCCGAACCGCTGTTTCAATGATCAGCTTGAACATGGTCGCCTCCTCAGTGGCCGTGCTCGGCTTCGCCCTTGGCCAGTTCGGCCTTGAGCAGGAAGGCGTTGCTGCCAACGATGCGCTCGCTGCCGGTCAGCCCACCGAGGATCTCGATGCGGTCACCGGCACGGCGTCCGGCCAGGACCGGCTGCGCCTTGAAGCCGCCTTCGACGGCGATGAACACCGCACTGCTGCCATCGACGTTCTGCACCGCATCGGCCGGCACGCTGAGCGAACCATCCTGGCCTTCGGTGACCACCACGGCGGATACCGGTGAACCGGCCGGCGGCAAGGAGGCGTCCACCGGCGTGGCACGGATCACCGCGACGCCGCCCTGCTGGCGGACATCGGCGGCCGAACCGGTAACGGTGGCGGTGAAGCTGCCACCCGGCACGCTCACTTCCAGCTTCATGCCGGGCGTGACCTGCGCGGCCAGCGCCGGCGGCGCGGTGAACACCAGTTCGTTCATGCTCGGATCGGCGACGTCGGCCACCGCACTACCGGCGGCGACCACGCCGCCCGGGGTGACCTGCACGTTGCCGACGATGCCGGCCACCGGGCTGGTGATGCGCACGCGGCCACTGGCATCGGGCGCACCGTTGGCGGCGGCCTGGGCCTGCGCGGCGGCCGCCTGGGCCTGTGCCGCCAGCGAACGCGCGCGTGAGGCTTCCAGCTCCTGGCGCGCAACCACACCCTGGTCGACCAGCGCCTTGTCGCGGCCGTAGGCCAGGCGTGCGGCCTCGGCTTCGGCCGATGCGGCCAGCGCATTGGCGCGGAACACTGCCGCCTCGCCACTGACCACGATGGCCAGCGCCTGGTTCTGCTTCACCGCCGTGCCCGGCGCGACCAGCACGCGCTCGACGCGGCCGGTGACGGTCGAAGCCACCGAGGCGCGTGCACCCACCGACGGTTCGACCCGGCCGGACAGGCGCGTGGAGCCACCGCCACCGCGACCGATCGCGACCACTTCGATACCGGACGCCTTGATCTGCTCAGGGGTCAACTGCACGACACCCTCATCCGCATCGGCGGGCGCCTTTGCGGATTCGGCCTTGGCTTCCTTGCTGTCGGACGCGTGGCCATGGCCGTCGTCGGTGCCGGCCTTGGCCGCAGCCGGGTCTTCATTTGCAGGCGTCTGCGCATTGCCAGCGCAGCCAGCCAGCAGCACGGCCAGCAGCACGCCGCCGATCAGCGGGAAAGTACGGGAGAGAGTCATGGGGCCTCCACAAAAGGTGCGCGCCCTTCAAGGCGGGCAAGATCGATTTCCGCACCGACGCGCGACAGGCGCGCATCCACGGCGGTGCCGCGGGCGGCGATGAGGGCGCTGCGCGTGCTGCGCAGTTCCAGCTGCGAGATGCGTCCAGCCTCGAAGCCGACGCGGGCCAGGCGATATGCCTCTTCAGCGGCGACCACGCTTTCATCGGCGGCGCGGGTACGGCTGCCGGCCGCCTTCAGTCCGGCCACGGCGGAGAGACGTGCGGCCTCGCTGTCGCGGCGTTGCTGGTCCAGGCGTGCTTCGGCCGCGCGCTGGTCGGCATTGGCGGCGCGGATGCCACCGCGGTTGCGGTCGAACAGCGGGATGCTGAGGCTGACCCCGAGGTTGTAGGCGCGCTCGCCGCCTTCGCGGAAGCGGGTCTGCGCGGCGGTGACGCTGAGGTCGGGCAGGGCGCGCTTGCGCTCCACGTCGACCAGCTTGCCCGCCGCATCGGCTTCGGCTTCGGCGATGCGCACCGCCAGCGCCACGTCGGTGGCGCCGCGCGGCGGCGGCGGCGCGCGGTCGAGCAGGCTGTCGTCGATCGACTGCACCGGCGCATCCAGCAGCGCGGTACCGGCCAGGCGGGCCAGCGCGGCATCGCGGAAGGCCTGCGCCTCATCCAGCGAGGCGCTGGCGTTGGCCACTTCGCTCTGCGCCTGCACCGCACGCAGCTGCGGTTCGCGGCCCTGCTTGACCATCGCGTTGACGGCGTTGGCATCATCGCGGGTGAGGCTCAGCGCTTCTTCGGCCAGGGTGTAGCGGCGCAGTGCACTTTCCGCCTGTGCGTAGACCACCGCGAGCTGGCTGGCCACATCGCTGCGACTCTGCGCGCCACGCAGGTTGGCCGCCTGTGCCTCGGCGCGGGCGGCACGGACACGCGCGCCACGTTGGCCCCAGACCTCCAGCGGCTGGGACAGGGTGAGCACGGTATCGGCCTTGCCCATGCCGCCATAGGAGCCGGTGCCCCAGGCGTTTTCGGCGGAGTAGGAAAGGGAAGGGTTGGGCAACGCACGCGCCTGGTCGGCGCGCGCGTCGGCGGCCTCGGCCAGTGCCGTACCCACGCGGGTACCGGGCAGCTGGTCCAGGCGTTCAAGCAGGGTGTCGTAGGAGGGGGCGGCTTGCGCCATCACCGATGCCGCCGGGGCCAGGCCCAGCAACACGGCGACGACCAGCCCGGCCGCGCGCGGCGACCGAGGTGTCAGGATCGACATAGGGGGATTCCGGTTGTGAGTGAAACGGGAGCCCGCGATTGCGGGACGCGCTCAACTCACGCCCGGGGGGGACGCGTCAATTCATCCTGGGCGACCGCATAGGTCGCCACGTCGCCGGCATTCATCCAGCGCGCCGGCAGTGGCGTACCGAAGGCGGCGAAATCGTTCGCTGGCAGGCTCAGCGTGGAGTGATGGCAGTGGTTATGCGTGCAGGCACCCGTGTGCTTGCTGTCGCTGTCACCGCCTGCATCGTCCGCAAGGGACTCGACATGGGCGCTGCTGGCATGCGGTTCCACCGCACACACCAGTGCGTCGGCCACCGGAACGACCACGAATGCCGCCATCAGCAGCATCATCAGGTACGTACGCAGTTGGCGGGTGATCCGGCGCATGGAAGGGAGGCTAGCAAGCGGTTTTCGCCGGATACAATATCAATGGTCACCTCGGGAATTCGTCGGAACCTCCCGTTCAGGTGGGCGGCGCCGCCTGCTTTGGTAGGTGTCGACCTCCTGCCTGGTGCGGACCTCCTGCCTTGGTAGGTGTCGACCTTGGTCGACACGCTTTTCGACCCCCGACACATTGCCGGCCAGCGGCCGGCACTACCCGTGTCACGGCAGCTTCGCGATCACCTTGATCTCGAACTGGAACCCATACAGCCAGGTCACGCCGATGCCGGTCAGGGTCGGGTGCGGCGCCTCGCCCCAGTACTCGGGCACGATCGCCCAAGCCTTCTCGAAGTTCGTTTCCGGATCGACCAGGAACACCGTCACGTCGACCACGTCATCGAAGGTGCAGCCGGCAGCGGCCAGCACCGCATTGAGATTCTCGAAGGCACGGCGCACCTGCGCTTCGAAGTCCGGCTCGGGCGAACCGTCCTCGCGGCTGCCGACCTGGCCGGAGACGAACAGGAAGCCGTTGGAACGGATCGCCGGCGAGTAGCGGTTGCGCTCGTACAGGGCCTGGCGACCGGCGAGAAAAACGACATCACGCTGAGACATGGGGAAGATCCCGTGGGAGAGAACGCCATCCTCCGCGCCAGTGCTGTCTGGATAAACCGCGATGATCGGCCTAGATTGATTGTTAATTCCAAACAATCATGGCCCACCATGGACCGTTTCGAGGCGATGCGGGCCTTTGCCCGCGTGGTGGAAACCGGCAGCTTCACCCGCGCCGCGCAGACCCTGCAGATCAGCCGCACCACGGTGACCCAGCTGGTGCAGCAGCTGGAGGCGCACCTGCGGCTGCGCCTGCTCAACCGCACCACGCGCCGGGTCAGCGTCACCGCCGATGGCGCGGCCTACTACCCGCGCATCGCCCGCCTGCTGGCCGAGCTGGAAGAGGTGGAAGGCGGGCTGGGCGACGCCGCTACCCAGCCGCGCGGGCGTCTGCGCGTGGATGTGCCCGGGCCCTACGCGCGGTTGCAGCTGGTACCGGCGCTGCCGGATTTCCAGGCGCGTTACCCGGAGATCCAGCTGGACATCGGCGTCAGCGACCGCGAGGTCGATGTCATCGCCGACAACGTCGACTGCGTGATCCGTGGTGGCACCCCGGCCGACCCGGCACTGGTGGCGCGGCCGCTGGCAGCGCTGCCGATCGGTTTCCACGCCAGCCCCGGCTATGCGCAGCGCTTCGGCCTGCCGACAGACCCACGCGCGCTGGAAGGGCCCGATCACCACATGGTCGGCTTCCTCAGTCCTCGTAGTGGCCGGGCGCGGGTGTTCAGCGCCCAGCGCGGCGATGAGCGCGTTGAGGTGCAGGGCCGCTATACGGTCGGCTTCGACGACGGTAACGCCTATCTGGCGGCTGCGCTTGCGGGGCTGGGCGTGGTGGCGCTGCCCAGCTACATGGCCGAACCGCACGTGGCGCGTGGCGAGTTGCTGCCGGTACTGGAGGACTGGCAACTGCCGTCGATGCCGATGCACGTGATGTTCCCGCCGAACCGGCACATGAGCCAGCGGTTGCGCGTGTTCATCGATTGGGTGGTGGAAGCGTTGGGGTGAGTGCACCGGTCGCGTGCGAAAATCGGCGTGCACGTACTGGAGAACGCACACCCTGATGAGCCGCATCGTTGCACTGGATACCGAAACCACCGGCATCTCCCACCGCCTGGGGCACCGGGTGATCGAAATCGGTGCCGTCGAGCTGATCGATGGCCAGCTCACCGGTCGCCAGTTCCACACCTACCTGCAGCCGCAGCGCAGGGTCGATTGGGGCGCACAGCGCGTGCATGGCATCAGCGATGCAATGCTGGTGGGCAAGCCGCTGTTCTCCAGCAAGGCCGCCGAACTGCTCGACTTCCTGCGCGGCAGCGAGATGGTCGCGCACAACGCCACCTTCGATGTGGGCTTCCTGGACAACGAGCTGCGTCTGTGCGGCATCCCCGGCACGCTGGCCCAGCATTGCCGCATCACCTGCAGCCTGAAGCTGGCGCGGGGGCGCTGGCCCGGCCAGGGCAACAAGCTGGACGATGTGCTGCAGCGCCTGCGCATCCCGGGCAACCGTGGTCTGCATGGCGCGTTGAAGGATGCCCATCTGCTGGCTCAGGTGATTCCTTACCTGCGCTGAGCTGGCCTGGTAGCTGTAGAGCCGAGCCCATGCTCGGCTCGGTCTTACGGGCCGAAGCAGCCGAGCATGGGCTCGGCTCTACAGGAAGGCGGCCGTCGCATTCAGCCTCAGCCTGTGGGTAACTTGCGCAAGTGCTTGAACCCGTGCATAATGCGCGGCTCGCTGTGTCCGGTTTTCTATCGGGCGGCGCCCCCGGGAGCACGTCCCCGGCCGCCCAACGCCAGCGTAACCCTTTGATTCTCTTGACGTGTGGTGGGCAACCATCGAGGCCGCCGTCTCCCGGGCTACGGGCTGACACAACTTACTATCGAGGTGCGCAATGTCCCGCGTATGCCAGGTTTCCGGCAAGCGAGTGCAGACGGGTAACAACGTCTCGCACGCCAACAACAAGACCCGTCGTCGTTTCCTGCCGAATCTGCACGAGCGCCGCTTCTGGGTTGCCAGCGAAAACCGCTGGGTGAAGCTTCGTGTTTCCGCGCATGCACTGCGCACCATCGACAAGAACGGTATCGATTCCGTTCTGGCTGAGCTGCGTGCGCGCGGCGAAAAGGTCTGAGGAGTAGACGATCATGGCAGGCAAGCGCGATAAGGTCCGTATGATTTCGACCGCTGGTACCGGTCACTTCTACACGACCGACAAGAACAAGAAGAACACCCCGGGGAAGATGGAATTCTCCAAGTACGATCCGGTCGTGCGCAAGCACGTCCCGTACAAGGAAGGCAAGATCAAGTAATCCGCAAGGATTGCTGGTCGCTTCCGAAGAAACCCGCCCTCGTGGCGGGTTTTTTCATGCCCGACGGTGGGGCCGGTGGGTGCCTGTGGGTGCCGACCGTTGGTCGGCACACTCCCTCCACACCCGGTAGGTGCCAACCTTGGTTGGCACACTTGTCCCGCCCCCGGTAGGTGTCGACCTTGGTCGACACGCTGGTTCAACGCAGTCGAGCGCGGCTCGACTCTACACACCCTGCTGGGCAGAATGGCCCATCACCTCCCGACGGGCGACGCGATGCTGTTCGAGTGGTTGCTGGGTTCGTACCTGCTGCTGATCGACTGGCTGATCCGGCTGGTCGCGCTGTGCTGGATTCCCACCCGCACCACGCCGGGTGCGGCGCGCAGCTGGCTGCTGCTGGTCGGCTTCGTGCCGCTGCTGGGCCTCCGCTGTACCTGCTGTTCGGCCACCCATGGCTGTCGCGCGAGCGCATCCGCCGCCAGGCCGAGGCCTCCCAGGTCATCCGCGAGGAACAGGCGCTGCAGCATCGCCTGCGCTGGACCCCGCAGCCGGACACCGCCAGCGCTGAGATCGTGCCGCTGGTGCAGCGCCAGGGCGATTTCATGCCGGTGCACGGCAACGCGGTCGACCTGCTGACCGACTACGACGAATCGCTGCACACGCTGATTGCCGACATCGATCAGGCCGAAGACCGCGTGCACCTGCTGTACTACCTGATGTTCGATGACGCGGTCGGCGAGGCCGTTGTCGAAGCACTGCAGCGTGCCGCCGCACGTGGCGTGCAGTGCCGCGTGCTGCTTGACGCGGTGGGCGCCAAACGGGGACTGCGCGCGTACAGCAAGCGACTGCGGTCACGTGACGTTGAAGTACGCGCGATGCTGCCCGGCGGCCTGCGTTGGCGCCGCAGCGGCCGCATGGACCTGCGCAACCACCGCAAGATCGCGGTGATCGATAATGAAGTGGCCTATGTCGGTTCACAGAACCTGGCGGGTCCGCAGTTCGTGCCCGGCCACCCGAACCGCGAGCTGGTGGCGCGCGTGCGCGGCCCGGCAGTGGCACATCTGGAAGCGGTGTTCGCCAGCGACTGGTACATGGAAACCGGCCAGCGGCTGGACGTCATCGCCGATGTGCCCGAGTGCAGCGACGACATCGCCACCCAGCTGCTGCCCAGTGGCCCGGCCTACCCGTACAGCAACGCGCGTGATGCGGTTGCGGCGTTGATTCATCTGGCGCGACGCCGCCTGGTGATGGTCACCCCGTACTTCGTGCCGGACGAAGCCACGCTCAGCGCCTTGCGCATTGCGGCGTTGTCCGGCGTGCAGGTGCAGCTGATCCTGTCGGCCAGCAACAACCAGCGGCTGACCTCGTGGGCGCAGGAGGCGTACTACGACGAGCTGCTGCGCTGTGGCGTGCGCATTGCCCTGTACGAACCGCAGTTCCTGCACGCCAAGCACATGAGCGTGGACGAGGACATCGCCGTGCTCGGCTCGATCAACATGGATATCCGCTCGTTCGCGCTGAATGCCGAGATCGGCCTGATCTGCTACGACCGCGCGCTGGTGGAGCAACTGTGCGCGATCGAGGATGGCTACCTGCGTGAAGCGCGGCAGCTGGATCTGCAGCAATGGCGCAGCCGCCCCACGTGGCGGCGCAGCCGCGAGGGCATCGCACGGCTGGCCGATGCGTTGATGTGAGTGGCGCGCACAACCGGCGGGATGGGTGCAACCGGAGGGGTAGAGTCGACTGTTAGTCGACTATCGCGCGCAGCGCGGGATTTTCTGCAAGAGCAGTCGACTGACAGTCGACTCTACCCCGTCATTCCCGTCATCGCCGATGGCCTACAATCGGCACATGACTGATTCACCGCGTAATGGCGAACTGGACCTGGCAATCATCGGCGGTGGTGCGGCCGGGGTGCTGGTGGCGAT
Organism: Stenotrophomonas sp. GD03654; assembly: GCF_029845105.1. Classification (NCBI taxonomy): domain Bacteria; kingdom Pseudomonadati; phylum Pseudomonadota; class Gammaproteobacteria; order Lysobacterales; family Lysobacteraceae; genus Stenotrophomonas; species Stenotrophomonas sp. GD03654. The sequence continues at coordinate 43,659 of NZ_JAOCLC010000027.1, forward strand.
CCAGGTGTTGCGCCAGGCCCAGGCGCCGCTGGCGCTGGCCATTTTTGAACCCGCCTCGCAGCTGGCCCAGGGCATCGCCTACGCCACGCCGTGGCCGGAGCACCTGCTGAACGTGCCGGCGGCGAAGATGAGTGCGTTTGCCGATCAGCCCGGCGATTTCCTCGACTACCTGATGGCCGCCAACGCCTACCCGGGCGAGGCGCGCGAGGTGCTGGGCGAGCGCTATGTATGCCGCCACCACTTTGCGGCCTACCTGCAGCAGCGCCTGCAGGAGGCCGCTGCGGCCAGCCCGGCGCAGCTGCAGGTGATCGCGCAGCCGGTGCTGGGCCTGCAGCCGGATGACCACGGCTACCAGCTGACACTCGGCGATGGCAGCACGCTGCACGCCGCGCAGGCGGTGCTCGCCACCGGCAACAGCATGCGGCCGCTGCCGGTGGCCGGTGCCGAGGCACTGCCCGCCGATGACGTGATCGAGGCCTGGGACTACGACGGTGTACGTACTCTGGCCGGTGAGCGGGCCGTGGCCATCGTCGGTTCCGGCCTGAGCATGGCCGATACCGTGCTGGCCCTGGTTGCCGCTGGTCACACCGGCCCGCTGCATGTGATCTCGCGCCATGGCCTGCTGCCGTTGCCGCATGCGCATGGCGGCCTGCCCACGTTCGACCCGGCCACGCTGCTGCCGATGAACCTGCGCCAGCGCCTGCGCGCATTGCGCGGGTTCGCTCGTCAGGCGCAGGCCGACGGCCTGCCGTGGCAGGGCGTGATGGACCGTATCCGTCCGCACGGGCAGGCGCTGTGGTGCAGCCTCGACGCGGCCGACCAGCGCCGCTTCCTGCGCCATGTGGTGCGCTACTGGGATGTGCATCGCCACCGCATCGCCGAAGAGGCCGACGCACAGCTGCAGGCGCTGATCGAAAGCGGCCAACTGCGTATTCACCGGTCCCGCCTGCAACGCATCGGCCGCGAAGGCGATGCCCTGCGGCTCTCTGGTCGCGATGCCACCGGCAATGAACAGCGGTGGACGATTGGCGGGGTGATCAACGCCACTGGCGTGGAAACCCGCGCCAGCGCGTTGCGCAATCCGCTGCTGCAGCAGCTGCAGGCCGATGGGCTGGCCCGCCCCGGCCCGCATGGGTTGGGCCTGGACAGCACGGTGCCGGGCGACCGCCTGCGTGCTGCCGGGGGCCAGCCGCAGGCACGGCTGGGCGTGCTCGGCAGCCTGCGCATCGGCAGCCTGTGGGAAAGCCTGGCGGTGCCTGAACTGCGTCAGCAGGCGCAGGCACTGGCCACCCAGGTGGTCGCAGGAGCCGCGACGGCGATGCCGTAAAATGGGGGCATGGATGTCTCCCACCTGCTTGATGGCCTGAACCCGGCCCAGCGCGAAGCCGTCTCCGCTCCCCCCGGCCACCACCTGGTGCTGGCCGGTGCCGGTTCCGGCAAGACCCGCGTACTTACCCACCGCATCGCCTGGCTGCATGAAGTCGATGGCGTGCCGACCCACGGCATTTTCGCGGTGACCTTCACCAACAAGGCGGCCGGCGAAATGCGCCACCGCATCGACGCACAGTTGCCCAACGGCAGCCGCGGCATGTGGATCGGCACCTTCCACGGCCTGGCCAACCGCCTGCTGCGCCTGCACTGGCAGGACGCGAAGCTGCCGGAAGGCTTCCAGGTGATGGATTCGGACGACCAGCTGCGGCTGGTCAAGCGCGTGGTGCAGGCGCTGGAACTGGATGACGGCAAGTACCCGGCCAAGCAGATCGCGTGGTGGATCAACGCGCAGAAGGACGAAGGCCGCCGCCCACAGCACATCCAGCCGGAACCGCACGATGCATGGCTGGAAACCATGCGTCAGGCCTACATCGAGTACCAGGCGCGTTGCGACCGCGCCGGCCTGGTCGACTTCGCCGAACTACTGCTGCGCGCGCACGAACTGCTGCGTGACAACCCGGCGTTGCTGTCGCACTACCGCGCGCGCTTCCGCGAGATCCTGGTGGACGAGTTCCAGGACACCAACGCCATCCAGTACGCCTTCGTGCGCGTGCTGGCCGGCGATTCCGGCCACGTGTTCGTGGTCGGCGACGATGACCAGGCCATCTACGGCTGGCGCGGTGCCAAGGTCGAGAACGTGCAGGGCTTCCTGCGCGATTTCCCAGGCGCGCAGACCATCCGCCTGGAACAGAACTACCGCTCCACCGCCAACATCCTAGGCGCCGCCAACGCGGTGATCGCGCACAACCCGGACCGCATCGGCAAGGAACTGTGGACCGACAGTGGCGACGGCGAGCCGATCGACCTGTACGCCGCGTACAACGAGATGGACGAGGCGCGCTACATCGTCGAGCGTGCCCGCCAGTGGGTGCGCGACGGTGGAAGCTACACCGAAGTGGCCGTGCTCTACCGCAGCAACGCGCAGTCGCGCGCGCTGGAAGAAGCGCTGCTGAGCGAGCAGGTGCCGTACCGCGTGTATGGCGGCATGCGCTTCTTCGAGCGTGCCGAAATCAAGGACGCGCTGGCCTACCTGCGCCTGCTGTCCAACCGCAACGATGACGCCGCGTTCGAGCGCGCGGTCAACACGCCCACCCGTGGCATCGGCGACCGCACGCTGGACGAAGTGCGCCGCGAGGCGCGCGCGCAGGGTATCTCGCTGTGGGAGGCAACGATGCTGGTCACCCAGGGCAACGCGCTGGCCGCACGCGCGCGCAATGCGCTGGCCGGCTTCCTGGGGCTGGTCAACGAGCTGCAGGCGCAGACCGTGCACATGACCCTGGCCGAGCGCGTGGACCACGTGCTGGCCCGCTCGCAGCTGCGCGAGCACTGGAGCAAGGAAAGCCGCAATTCGCTGGATTCAGAATCGCGCACGGACAACCTCGACGAACTGGTCTCGGTCGCCTCGCGCTTCGTGCGCCGCGCCGACGACATCGAGGAAGTGGGCGAGGACATGGACGAGCTGGTCGCGTTCCTGGCCTACGCCGCGCTGGAGGCCGGTGAGGGCCAGGCGCAGGCCGGCGAGGACGGCGTGCAGCTGATGACCCTGCACTCGGCCAAGGGCCTGGAATTCCCGCTGGTGTTCCTGGCGGGCATGGAAGACGGCCTGTTCCCCAGCGCACGTTCGCTGGAAGAAAGCGGGCGGCTGGAAGAAGAGCGCCGCCTGGCCTACGTCGGCATCACCCGCGCGCGCCAGAAGCTGGTGCTGAGCTACGCCGAATCGCGCCGCATCCATGGGCAGGACAACTACAGCCTGCCGTCGCGCTTCCTGCGCGAGATTCCGCGCGAGCTGCTGCACGAAGTGCGCCCGAAGGTACAGGTCTCGCGGCCGGCCTCAATGGGTGCCAGCCGAGTAATGGGCCATGCCTCGATCGAGGCGCCGCCGGTCAAGCTCGGCGCGCTGGTCACCCATCCCAAGTTCGGCGAGGGCATGGTGACCGACTACGAAGGCAGCGGCGCCCACGCCCGCGTGCAGGTCGAGTTTGCCGATGCCGGCAGCAAGTGGCTGGTGATGGCGTACGCCAACCTGACGGTGATCTGATCACCGTCAGGGGGCGGGAATTCCGGTAGAGCCGAGCCATGCTCGGCTGCTTCTGGCGGGAAAGAGCAGCCGAGCATGGGCTCGGCTCTACAAAGGCGAGTACCCATGACCCGTAACGTGCTCTTCCTCTGCAGCCAGAACCGCCTGCGCAGCCCTACGGCCGAGCAGGTATTCGCCGATTGGCCGGGCATAGAGACTGCCTCGGCCGGGCTGCTGGCCGACGCCGAGGAAGTGCTCAGCCCCGAGCTGCTGCAGTGGGCGGACCTGGTGTTCGTGATGGAGCGGGCGCATCGTAACCGGCTCTCCAGCCGCTACAAGGCCTGGTTGAACGGCAAGCGGGTGATCTGCCTGGATATTCCGGATGACTACGATTACATGGACCCGCTGCTGGTGGAGCTGCTGAAGCGCAAGGTGGCACCGTTCCTGCGTTGACCGCGGTGTTGTAGAGCCGAGCCCATGCTCGGCTGCTTTTCGCGCCAGAAGCAGCCGAGCATGGGCTCGGCTCTACAATAGGCGGCACTTCTTCCAGGACCGCCCCCATGACCGAACCCACGCTGCACGTCACCGTGAAGTTGAACGCCCGGCTGCAGCCGGAGCATCGCCACGAACTGTTCGAGGATCCGCTCGACGCGCTGCTGCAGGCGGCCCAGGTGGGCGAGCTGACTGGCGGCGGCACCGCGATGTCCGATCTCGGCGAGGTCGAATACGGTGATATCGAAGTTGCCCTGGTCGATGCGGCCGGCGTGCCGAAGCTGATCGACCTGCTGGAACAGCTGGGTGCTCCGAAGGGTTCGCAGCTGCAGGGCGCGGGTGAAGCCGACCGCAGCTTCGGCGTGACCGAAGGCCTGGGCATCTACCTGGATGGCCTGAATCTGCCGGACGAAGTCTACGAACAGTGCGATTCCAACCACGTGTTCGAACAGCTGTCGGAGAACATCGACGGCCTGGGCGAGATCTGCAGCTGGTGGCAGGGCCCGACCGAGACCGCGCTGTACATGTACGGCGAATCGTTCGAGGCGATGCGTGATGCGATTGCCGGATTCGTGGCCAGTTATCCGCTGTGCCAGAACGCACGCGTGGTGCAGATCGCCTGAAGGTGGGGGCGCTGTAGAGTCGAGCTTGCTCGACTGCCTTTTATGAGCAGAAGCAGTCGAGCAAGCTCGACTCTACGGCAGCAGGTTATCGGCCGGCTGACTGCCGGGCGTTGTCGCGCTGGGCAAGATCCTTGCCCAGATGATAGCCGCCGTAGAACAGCACGAAGGCGGCAATGAGGCTCCAAAGGATGATCCTGAGGGGGCTTCGTGGTGTTGGCTTGCTGTCCTGCATGTGCGTTCTCGCGGGGCGGCGCGGTGCCGCTGGTCCAGCATGCGCTGCGGCAAGGGGGCGGGCAAGCGGACGATGCGCACACGCCAATGCGCGGCGCCGGATTGATCCTGCTCAAGGCGCGGCCTCCACATCCGGTGTGCAATGGTGTCGTTCCCATCTGGCAGACCGCCACGGAGCCCCACCATGTACAAGCGCATCCTGATTGCCACCGACGGTTCCGAGCTGGCCGACAAGGGCCTGGCCAAGGGCCTGGAGCTGGCCAAGGACCTCAATGCCGAGGTCGATATCGTGACCGTTTCCGAGCCGTGGGCCGTCGGCATGTACGACGCCATGGGCTGGAGCGTGGGCTACATGAACAGCCCTGAGTACAAGGCCGACCGCGAGGAAGGCGCGCAGAAAGTGCTGCAGCCGGCGCTGGCCAAGGCCGCCGAGCAGGGCATCACCGCCAATCCGGTGCATGTGCTGGACCGCTATGCGGCCGACGGCATCATCGAGACGGCGGGCGAGCGCAACAGTGACCTGATCGTGATGACCTCGCACGGCCGCCGTGGCGTGACCCGTGTGCTGCTGGGCAGCCAGACCGCCGAGGTGCTGGCACGCAGCACGCTGCCGGTGCTGGTCATCCGCTGATTCAAGCGTTCCCGGGGAGGGGACCCGACGCCGGCCGCAGGATGCGCGCCGGCGTTGTTTTTCTTGTGGGGCCGGCAGGGCGTATCCACGCATGGCGTGGATCTACTGAATTGCAGGGATCCGACCCCGGCTACATCACCAGCTGTACAGCTTCCAGTACACCGGCGACACGCCATCCTTGTCGTTGTCGAAACGGCCGTCGCCGTTCTTGTCGTACATGTAGAACGGCGCACCGCGCGACGGGGTCACCTTGACCATGCGCAGCTGTCCGGACACGCGGTATTCCTCGATGACATCGCCGTTGTCCATGGTGCGCCTGGACACATCCGCGCCCTTGACGTCCACCGGGGGAGCGCCCGCGCCACCCATGCTGGCGCAGCCAGCGAGCAGGAGCAGGGAAGCCAGCATCAGGGTCTTCATCGGCGGGGGCCTTTGCCTGGAATGAGCCTTGATTATGCCCCATCGCCGGGCGCCTGCCGTGTCGCCGCGATGCAGGCACGGGCGCGTAGAATCGACCCATGAGCAGATTAGTCCTGATCGACGGGTCCAGTTACCTGTACCGCGCGTTCCACGCGCTGCCGCCCCTGTCCAATGCACAGGGCGAACCCACCGGCGCGCTGTTCGGCGTGGTCAACATGCTGCGCTCGACACTGAAGGAGCGCCCGGCTTACGTGGCGTTCGTGGTCGATGCGCCGGGCAAGACCTTCCGCGACGACCTGTACGACCAGTACAAGGCCAACCGCCCACCGATGCCCGATGAGCTGCGCAGCCAGGTCGAGCCGATGTGCCGCATCGTTGAAGCGCTGGGCATCAGCATTCTGCGCATCCCCGGCGTGGAAGCCGACGATGTGATCGGCACGCTGGCCCTGCAGGGCGTGGCGCAGGACCTGAAGGTGACCATTTCCAGCGGCGACAAGGACTTCGCCCAGCTGGTGCGGCCAGGCATCGAACTGGTCAACACCATGACCGGCAGCCGCATGGATTCCGATGCCGCGGTGATGGAGAAGTTCGGCGTGCGCGCCGACCAGATCGTCGACCTGCTGGCGTTGATGGGCGACACCGTCGACAACGTGCCGGGCGTGGAGAAGTGCGGGCCGAAGACCGCCGCCAAGTGGCTGGCCGAGTACCAGCACCTGGATGGGGTGATGGCGGCCGCCCCGACCATGAAGGGCAAGATCGGCGAGAACCTGCGCGCGGCGCTGGAGCGCCTGCCGCTGAACCGCGAACTGGTGACCATCCGCACCGACGTCGAGCTGGACGCCCGCCCGACCACGCTTGCCCTGCGCGAGCAGGACGTGCCGGAGCTGACCGAGCTGTATGCGCGCTATGGCTTCACCCAGGCGCTGAAGGAGCTGGGGGCACCGCTGCCGGCGCCCGCCGCTGCCAGTGAGGCCACCCCAAGCCTGCGCGGCACCGCCGCCGGCTTTGCCCGCGGCAGCGCCGAGGCACCGGCCGCGGGTACGCTGGATCCGGCGCTGGCGGCGCCGGGTGAATACGAGACCGTGCTGACCGCCGAGCAGCTGCAGGCCTGGGTCGAACGCCTGCAGCAGGCCGACCTGATCAGCTTCGATACCGAAACCGATGCGCTGGACGCGATGCGTGCGCGCCTGGTGGGTATCAGCCTGGCGGTCGAGCCGGGCAAGGCCGCCTACATTCCGGTTGGCCATGATTACCCGGGTGCGCCGGCCCAGCTGCCGATGCAGCAGGTGCTGGATGCACTGCGCCCGGTGCTGCAGGACCCTGCGAAGAAGAAACTGGGCCAGCACGGCAAGTACGACCTGCATGTGCTGCGCCGTCACGGCGTGGAGGTGCAGGGTTACCACGACGACACCATGCTCGAGAGCTTCGTGCTCAACTCCACTGCCACCCGCCACGACATGGATTCGCTGGCGCTGCGTTACCTGGGCTACAGCACCATCAAGTTCGAGGACGTGGCCGGCAAGGGTGCCAAGCAGATTCCGTTCTCGCAGGTGGGCATCGATGAAGCCAGCCGCTATGCGGCCGAGGACGCCGACATCACCCTGCGGCTGCACCGTGCGCTGCAGCCGCAACTGTTGGCTGAACGGGCGTTGGACAGCGTGTACCGCGACATCGAGATGCCGCTGGTGCCGGTGCTGACCAGCATCGAAGCCAACGGCGTGCGGATCGACACCGACGAACTGCGCCGGCAGAGCCAGGACCTGTCCTCACGCATGTTGGCGGCGCAGCAGAAGGCCACCGAACTGGCCGGACGCAGCTTCAACCTGGATTCGCCCAAGCAGTTGCAGGCGGTACTGTTCGACGAGCTGAAGCTGCCGGCGGTGGTGAAGACCCCGAAAGGCCAGCCCAGCACCAACGAAGAGGCACTGGAGGCGATTGCCGACCAGCACGAGCTGCCGCGGGTGATCCTGGAGTATCGCGGGCTGGCCAAGCTGCGCAGCACCTACACCGACAAGCTGCCGGAGATGGTCAACCCGGATACCGGCCGCGTGCATACCAGCTACCACCAGTCCGGTGCCGCTACCGGCCGCCTGTCCTCATCGGACCCGAACCTGCAGAACATCCCGATCCGCACCGAGGATGGCCGCCGCATCCGACGCGCATTCATCGCTCCGGAGGGCTTCCAGCTGCTGGCGGCCGACTACTCGCAGATCGAGTTGCGGATCATGGCTCACCTGTCCGAGGACCCGGGCCTGGTGCGTGCCTTCGAGCAGGGCGCCGACGTGCACCGTGCCACCGCTGCCGAGGTGTTCGGGCGTACGCTGGAGGAAGTGACCCCGAACGAGCGCCGCGCTGCCAAGGCGATCAACTTCGGCCTGATGTACGGCATGAGCGCCTTCGGCCTGGCCCGCAACCTGGGCATCGACCGTGGCCAGGCGCAGGATTACGTGGCGCTGTACTTCAGCCGCTACCCGGGCGTGCGCGACTTCATGGAGCGGATGCGCCAGCAGGCCCGCGACCAGGGCTATGTGGAAACCCTGTTTGGTCGTCGCCTGTACCTGAACGACATTCATGCACGTAACCAAGGCCTGCGCGCCGGTGCCGAACGCGCGGCGATCAACGCGCCGATGCAGGGCACCGCCGCCGACATCATCAAACGCGCGATGGTGGACGTGGACCAGTGGCTGCGTGACAGCGGCGCACCGGCACGGATGATCCTGCAGGTGCACGATGAACTGGTGTTCGAAACCGAAAGCAGTTTCGTCGAAGACTTGCGTTTGCAGGTGGTGGAGCGCATGTCGCAAGCGGCCAAGTTGCGGGTGCCGCTGGTGGTCGATACCGGCATCGGCAACAACTGGGACGAAGCGCACTGAAGGTGTTTCAGGCGGAAAACGACGTGAATTCGTTCATTCGTCAGAGGTTTCTGACTCGATCATGAATGTTTCCCCGATCGATGTTCATTAAATTGGGCCCCTTCACGAACCGTTAGTGTTCGGAGTGCTTCTATAACTCTCGACAGGCGCAATGCCTGTTGTGGATCTCTCCCATCCCCTGGAGCAGATCTCGGAACGGGGACTCCTCCCCAAGTGCCCGTTCCCCGGCCCCGTTGACCTCCCCCTGGTCAGCGGGGCTTTTTATTTGCGCCGCCGGCACTTCGGACCCCAGATGCTAGGCTGGGCGACCGTTCCACAGGGGAAGACCATGCCCGACCTGTTCGCACTGGCAATGCCCTGGTGGGAATTCATCCTGCGCGCGGTGGTGGTCTATGTCGTGGTGCTGGGCATGGTCCGCCTCGGCGGAAAACGCGCGCTGGGCCAGATCACGCCGTTCGACGTGCTGTTGATCGTGCTGCTGGGCAATGCGGTGCAGAACGCGCTGCTGGGCACGGACACTTCGCTGGGTGGAGGCCTGCTGCTGGCCGCCACCCTCATCCTGCTCAATTACGGGGTGGGCTGGCTGACCACCCGGAATCGCCGGATGGAGCGGATGATCGAAGGAGAACCCACCGTGATCGCGCGCGATGGCCGGCTTTTGGAGGGTGTTCTCCGCCGCGAACTGATCAGTCGCGCTGATTTCGACGCCGCGCTGCGCCAGCAGGGCGGGCTGCAGATCGAAGACGTGCAGATCGCCCTGCTGGAGACGACCGGACACATCACCATCATTCCGCGGAAGAGCACCTGATCGTGTAGCGCCGAGCATGGGCTCGGCGCTGCACGGCATCATTCATGGTGTGCAGCGGGTAGTGCCGGCCGCCGGTTTGCGCTCGTAGTAGGCGAAACGGTTGCCGCTGTCGATGCCGACCAGGTTGCCGTTCTGCAGCAGCTGCAGCACGAAGTCGCTGCCGATATCGCGATGGATGAGGATGCGGCCGTCGCGCAGGCTCGCCCGCAGTGGCTGTTCGCGGCCACCGGCCTCAACTACACCCCCCTCGAGGAAGCGCAGCTGCGACAACACGCTGCGCTCGGCTTCAAAGCTGCCACAGGGCAGTGCGGTGGCCGGCACCGGCGTGAGCGCGGAGGTGGAGGCGCTGGCGAGAACGGCAAGGTCCTTGGCCGGACCGCAGGCCGGGGCATCGGCGCGCTGGGCACAGGATCGCTGCAGCGCATCGCGGGCCTGCTGCAGGCGGCCACTGCTCCACAAGGTTTCAGCGGTGTCGGCGCAGAACGTTTCGCCCTGCTGCACGCGGCAAAGGTCGATCAGTTCATCAAGCTGCGCGGGCGGCAGGGGCGCATCCACGGAATGCTGCAGGCCGAGCAGGGCCTTGCCCATCATTTCCGAGGCAATCTCCTTGGCTGCCGTCATGCAACCCTCGGCGTCGAACGACGGCAGCTCCTTCCTGCAGATCTCGGGAATCGGCGGTTCCTCCGTTTTGGGCGCGGCGTCCTTGGCCTGCTGCTGGTAGGTCTCCAGCAGACGCATGCAGGCTGCGCCCACGCCTTCAACGCACCATGCATGAAGCTTCTGGGGAGCGGCCTCCGGCAGCGCTTCCAGGCAGTCGGAGGTGTTCATCACGCAACCGCCCTCGATGGGTTCCGGCATCGTCTTGCAGGCGGCGGCGTGCTCACGGGTGAACTCGCGATAGGGCGTGCTGATCGTGCGGTCGTTGTCCGAGAAGTACCAGTTTTCCAGCTGGCCGGTGGACAGGTTGCCGGTACCGAGCACGTCTTCCTGGCGGGCAACGCGCAGTTCCTCGGTGGCCTGGTAGGGGCCGGACAGGAAGCCGTGTCCTTCGCTCTCCAGGGTCAGCGTGGTGTTGCCGCCGCTGTCCTTGTAGGTGCCGCAGGCCATCGATTGCGCGGCAGCCGGCAGGCTGGCCGAGGCCAGCGCGAGCAACAGCAGGGAGCGCCAGCCCGCAACGCGCGGGCGAAGGGAAACAGCAGCAGACATCGGTTCGTCCTTGAAGGAGATGGAACAGGTCCTGTCCGGTGCGTCGCGCACCGCAGGTAACGAAGGCACCACGCTCAGCCGTGGCACCGGAACTTCAGAGCCAGTCGCGCGGCACCAGGTAGTCGGCCAGGCGCGCTTCGGCGCTGCCCGCTTCCGGACTGAAGCCGTACTCCCAACGCACCCGCGGCGGCAGGCTCATCAGGATGCTCTCGCTGCGGCCGCCGCTCTGCAGCCCGAACAGGGTGCCGCGGTCATAGACCAGGTTGAATTCCACGTAACGGCCGCGGCGGTACAGCTGGAATTCGCGCTCGCGTTCGCCATGGGCGGTGTCTTTTCGCTGCTGCACGATCGGCAGGTAAGCGTCGAGGAAGCCATCGCCCACCGCGCGCAGGTAGTCGAAATCGCGCTCGAAGTCGCCGTGCAGGTCGTCGAAGAACAAACCGCCGATGCCGCGCGTCTCGTTGCGGTGGCGCAGGAAGAAGTATTCATCGCACCAGCGCTTGTGCGCGCTGTAGCGTTCGTCGCCGAACGGCGCGCACAGATCGCGTGCGACCCGGTGCCAGTGCTGCACGTCCTCGTCGAACGGATAGAACGGGGTCAGGTCGAAGCCGCCACCGAACCAGCTGGCCACCACCTCACCGTCGCGCTGGGCCTGGAAGAAGCGCACGTTGGCATGGGTGGTCGGCACGTAGGGATTGAGCGGGTGGAACACCAGCGACACGCCAGTGGCGCGCCAGGAAGCGCCGGCCAGTTCCGGGCGGTTGGCCGAGGCCGACGGCGGCAGGCGGCTGCCGGCCACGTCGGAGAAGCCGATGCCGGCCTGCTCGAACACCGCGCCGTCCCGCAGCACGCGGGTACGCCCGCCACCGCCCTCGGCCCGCTGCCACAGGTCTTCCTGGAAGCGGGCCTGGCCATCGGCGGCCTCGATCGCTGCACAGATGCGGTCCTGCAGGTCGGTGAGGTAGGCGCGAACGCGCTCGAATTCGTTCATGGCGCCTACTTTACCGCAGGGCCTGTGCCGGTACCCGCGCGCGCGACGCAGCGGGGGGCCGACCCATCGCGCTGGTAGCGGGTGAAGCGGTTGTCGCGGTCGTTCGCCACCAGGTCGCCATTGGCCAGCTGCCAGAACACCCGGTCCTCGCCTCTCCCGCTGCGCACGTGGACGGCTCCCTCGCGCAGCACGGCAGGTTGCGCCTCCAGCCCTGCCATCCGGACCTGGCCATCCTCGCCGAACACCAGGTCGCCGGCCTGCGCCTGGTAGCGGCCACAGGGCAGTGCGTCCAGAGGCGCTATGGCCAGATCCGCCGGTGACAGCGACGCCAGCGGCGTGGCCGTGCTGCAGGCCTGTGGATCCTCGCCGACCCTGCACGCCAGCTGCAGCGCATCGCGTGCAGGCAGCAGGCGCTTGGAAGCCCACAACGCAACGGCGGTCGCATGGCAGAAGCTGGCGCTGGGATGTTCGCGGCACAGCGTGCTGACCTCGTCCAGCTGCTCAGCAGGCAGTGACACCTGGTGCGGTGTGCTGCCCGCCAGTGAGAACGCCCAACCGATATCGCGTGCACGGCTGGCTGTCTCGGCTTGCTCGCACGCGTCCCGGTCGTAGCTCGCGGTGCCCTGTTCACAGGACGCTGGCGTGGCCGGCTCTTCGCGATCGCTGGCAAGGGCCATTTCCACCAGCAGGTCGTTGCGGGCATCGCTGCGGTAGTCCTCGATCAGCAGATTGCAGGCGACGGGAACATCCTCGCGGCACCATTGTCGCCAGCGTTCGGGACCGGCGAGTGCCATGTCATCGATGCACTGCGCGATGTCCGCGCGGCAACTCCCGGCCGCAAACGCCGGTGCTGCGCGGCACTCGGTCGCGCTCTCCAAGCTGTAGCGGTGGTCATCGCCGGCCAGGACGCGGCCGGCGCTGGCGATTTTCAGTGCGCTGACGTTGCCGGTGACCAGGCTGGCCATCACCAGCAACTCGCCCAGTCGCTCCAGGTTGTACGGTTCCGGCGCCACGCCAGGCGCGAGCAGGCGGCCCTGCACAGGGCTTTCCACCTGCAGGCGGGTACCGCTGTCGGCGTCCTTGAAGGTGCCGCACAGCAGCGCCTGTGCGGACACGACCGGACTCAGCAGCAACAGAAGCGCAGCACCCCACCCCACCCCCGTGACAGGCGGTGGCGGATGTCGGTGGCGGAAGGCATCCGGTAACTCCTGGCAGAACGGCAGCGTAAAGGTCAGTGATCATGGCCGAGCGCGGCCCGGCAGCGTGCGTTGGGAAGGGGCCGATATCGCTGGTAGCCGGTCTGCGTGTCCATGCCGAGCAGATCGCCGTTGCCCAGTTGTCGCAGCACAAGCGTTTCACCGTTCTGCTGCAGGTGGACAGCACCCTCGTGCAGGCGGGCCTGCGTGCCCGCACCGAAGTCGATCACGTCAGCATCGGCCTGGTAACGACCACATGGCACCTTCTGCAATGGCACCAGGCGCAGATCGGCGCCGAGTCCGCGCAACGGCGCGGTGCGTTCGCAGGCACTGACGCGTCCAGCATCACAGACCACCTGCAGCGCCTGCACCGCCAGCGCAGGTTCCAGCGCGATCAACTGCTGTTCGGCCACCTCGGTGCAGAAGCGCCCACCGCGCTGGTGCAGGCAGAGCCGCTGCAGCGTGGTGCGCTGCGCGGCAGGCAATGGTGCGTCCTGCTGACCGGCCGCGGCGGCCGGTGCAGCGAGAAAGTGGCGCAGCAGCGCCGAGCATCCAGCGCCGACGCCTTCCTCGCACGCGCGTTGCGCCTGTTGCGGTGGCGCATCCGCGAGCCGCGCAATGCACAGCGCAGGTTGGCCCAGGCAGGCGCCGGGCGCGGGGGCGCGCTGGCAAGCCTGGGGTCGATGCAGCTCGAAGTCGTTCATACCGTCGTTGATATGCGCCCCGTCAGCAGCCACGCTGATGGCGGTGGATGCACCGTCGTCGAGAAACACCAGGTGCAGATCGCCGGCGCTGCGATCGATGCGCAGAGGTGCGCGTTCCTGACCGTCCAGAGCCCGATAGCCGGTGGTGGATGATTCGAACACCAGCGCCATGCCGCCATCGGTGCTGCGGTATTCGCCACACTGCAGCGCGTCGGCGGCAGCAGGCAACGCGGCCGACAGCAGCAGTGCGGGGAGAAGGGTCAGCAAGCGCATGCGACGGTCCTTGTCGTGCGGGAAAAGGTGTGGCTCAGTGGAAGCGCGAGCGGATGTCCGGCCGCAACAGGCGCCAGGCCAACCAGCCCTGCAGGCCGAGGATCACAAATGACATGGCCACCACGGTCAGCGTGATCAACCAGCGTTTCAGATGGAGTTCCTGCTGCAGGACGGCGTCGTCGGAGAGAAACGGGATGACGTCACGCATGAACACGTCCAACCAGCCGGCGATCGCAAAGTTGGTCAATGCGCTCAGCAGCAGGATCACCACAAAGCTCCACAGGCCCCAGCTGCGCTCGCGCAGCAGGCCCCAGCTGGCCAGGGTCGAGGCCAGGCACAGCAGCGCGACAATCATCGACGCGGCCACCGGATGCGCCAAAAGCCAGATCAGGCTGTGCAAGTGCTGGTCTTGCACTTCCCTCTCAACCAGGTGCCAGATCGGAAGGTTGTGCAGCGGCCACAGCAGCAGTCCCTGCATCACGAAGTAGACCGTGAGCAGCAGTGACAGCCAGAACGAAGCCTGTGCGATCGGGCGCACCCAGGCGTGATAGCCCGGCTGGACCAGCGAAGGAATCGGCGGGATCGACATTGACATCCGGTGTCCTTGCGGTCGGCGCCCGCACGCTCAGCGGGCTGTCACCCGGGTGGCGACGGCCGGCAGGATATGGTGTTCGCTCAACGGTGCCAAGGGCTGGCCGTGCGGCGGCTGCAGCGGCACCCAGGCCAGTTCGGCGATCTCCGCGCGTGCCTGTGGCGTGCCGTCCACCTGCACCCACCATGCCTGCGCCTGCACGAGGTGGCCGGGCTCGTTCACCGCCCAGTCTTCGAACGTGCCCAGCGCGACGGCGGTCCCGGCGCACACCTGCACACCGAGTTCTTCGTCCAGTTCGCGCGCCAGTGCCTGCAGCGGTGCTTCGCCGGCTTCAGGCTTGCCACCGGGCTGGATGAAGCGGCTGGCGCCGTGCTTGCGCACCACCAGCGCCCGGCCGCGGTCATCCAGGATGACCGCGGCCACGATATGGATCGTGGCCGCGGCGTTGCTCACTTCAGGTTCTGCTCGAACAGCTTGAGGATGCGCTTGTACTGGTCCAGCCAGGAATCGGCGCGCACGTAGCCGTGGCGCTCCAGCGGGTACGGTGCGATCGACCAGTTGTCCTTGTGCAGTTCGATCAGGCGCTGGGTGAGGTTCACCGAGTCCTGGAAGAACACGTTGTCATCCATCATGCCGTGGGCGATCAGCAGGTTGTCCTGCAGGTTCTGCGCGTATTCGATCGGCGAGGACACGCGGTACGCCTCCGGATCGATGTCCGGCGTGTTGAGGATGTTGCTGGTATAGCCGTGGTTGTACTGGTGCCAGTCGACCACCGGGCGCAGCGCGGCGCCGGCCTTGAACGTGCCCGGCGAGCGGAACAGGGCCATGAAGGTCATGAAGCCGCCGTAGGAACCACCGTAGATGCCGGCATGGTCGCGGTCACCCTGCTGGGTGTCGACCAGCCAGTCCAGGCCGTCCTTGTAATCCTCCAGCTCCGGGTGGCCCATGTTGCGGTAGATCGCCGTACGCCAGTCGCGGCCGTAGCCTTCGCTGCCGCGGTAATCCATGTCCAGCACGATGTAGCCCTTCTGCACCAGCAGGTTGTGGAACATCTGCTCGCGGAAGTAGGCCGGGTAGCGCTGGTGCACGTTCTGCAGGTAGCCGGCGCCGTGCACGAACATCACGATCGGATACTTCCTGCCGGGTTCCTTGTTTTCGGGCTCGTAGTACTTGGCCCAGACCACGCCGGCACCATGCTTGGACGGAACCGCCACCAGCTTCGGCTGGATCCACTGGCGTGCCTTGTACTCGGCGGTGCGGGTATCGGTCAGCACGCGCGTCTGGCCAGCGCCGGTGCTCGGCAGCACGGCGAGCTGCGCCGGCAGGTAGGCGCCGGAATAGCGCACCAGCAGCTGCTGGCCGTCCGGCGACAGCGAGAAATCTTCCACGCCATTGAGGCTGGTCAGCTCGCGCACCTGGCGGCTGCCGGTGTCGACCGCGCAGACTTCGTAGTCATGCGGCGCCTGCTGGTTGCACAGGAAGTAGAAGCCCTTGCCATCGGCCGACGGCACCGGCGCCGAAGTTTCCCACTTGCCGCTGGTCAGCGCCTGCGGCTTGGCAGTGCCGGTCTGGATGTACAGGTGCGAGAAGCCCGATTCCTCCGACAGCAGCCACAGCGTGCGGCCATCGGCCATCCAGCCGAAATCGTTGAAGCCCCAGTTGATCCAGGCGTTGTCGGTCAGGCGATGGCGGTTCTGCACGCGGCCGTCGGCGGCGCTGATGCTGACGATCCAGCGGTCCTTGTTGTCGTTGGCACGCAGCATCACCGCAGCCTGCTGGCCGTCGGCGCTCCAGCGGATGCCACCGCCCATGAAGTCGCTCATCACCTGCAGGCTGCGCTCGCCCTTCAGCGCGTCCTTGCCGGCCTTGCGGCGCAGCTCGGCCAGCGGATCGGTGCTGATGCCCGGCAGGCCGGCCAGCGAAACCTTCTCGACCTTGCCGGTGCGCACGTCCACGTACCACAGCGTGTGTGGCTCGAAGCCGTTGCGGCCGACGCGGGTGCGGGTGTCTTCGGTTTCCTCGTAGCCCGACTCGGTCACGTACAGCGGCATCTTGCCGCCACGGCCGTCGTCGAAGTCCTTCGGCTTGGTCACCACGATCAAGTGGGTCAGGTCCGGCGACAGCACGCTGTCGGCGATCTCCACGTCGGCGCCCAGGTACACCGGGCCCGGCGCGCGGGTCGGGTCGGCCTGGCGCCAGCGCTGGTCCTGGTCCTTCAGTGCTTCGCGCTGGTCACGGTCGCGGCGCAGGGTTTCCAGCGTGCGCAGCTGCTGGTCGCGCAGCACGTCAGCCTTCGGTGCCGTGCGCGGGTCCGTCTCGGCCTTCAGGCTGGCCACCTGCTGCACGCCGCTGGCGGCGGTCCAGTGGAACCAGTTCTGGCCGACGCGCCAGATCACGCCGTTGTCGGCGGCGAAGTTCACGTTGCCCGCGCGCTCGTTGCTGCGGGTCAGCTGGGTCAGCGCGCCGCTGCGCAGGTCACGCACGAACACGTCACCGTTGCGGACGAAGGCGCTGCGGCTGCGGCTGCGGTCATAGACCGGCTCGGCCACGTCCAGGGTGCCGCGCTGGTCATCGGCCACCTGCGCGGCCACGCCACCGGCCACCGGCTGGCGGAAGGTATCGCGCACCGGGCTGCCGTTGCGCTTGAGCTGGTATTCCACCTGCTGGCTGTTCCACGACCACCAGGCCTTCTCGACCGGCGGGCCAATCCAGTCCGGGTCGGCCATGGCCTGTTCGATGGTGATCGGCGTCGGCGCGGCATGCGCAGCCGGTGCGGCCAGCACGGCCGACAGCAGGAGGGACAGGGGCAGCACTCGGGACATGGGCGGACGGCACCAGTAGAGGAAACCGGCCAAGCGTAGCAGCCGCAAGGGCCCGGGGCAGGGGCCACAGGTCATGGCAGCGGGATTGGCAAAGTGGTGCAACCGGTGGCCGGCCTCGCGCATCCATTCTCCTGAACCCGCATCATCCACCGAACAGGAGCCCGACCATGCAGGAACTGATCCCGATCACCCTCTTCATCTGCATCGCCTACGCGATCCATGCCATTGCCGATGCCCGCGCCCGCAGCAAACTGGTGGCCCCGCACGTGCCGGAAGAAGTGATCCGCTCGCTGGCCGTGCTGGAAGAAGAGCGCCGCCGCCAGGGCGCGCTGCGCTGGGGCATCAGCCTGGTCTGCCTGGCCCTGGCCATGGCCCTGCTGGAAGCCATCGGTGCCCGTGACCTGACCTTTGGCGCCGCCGCCGCGCTGGTCGGTAGTGCCGGCCTCGGCCAGCTGCTGGCCTGGCACTTCACCCGTCCTGCTGCGCGCAAGGGCTGAGCCGGCCCATGCCACGGGCACAGGGG